>CAYGVY010000053.1:0-7828 GCA_964353435.1 uncultured Thermoplasmatales archaeon
CAAACGGCTATATACGGAAGAAATGCAAAGCATGCGGTGACTATTTTTGGACACTTGATATCCATACAGAGTTCTGTGGAGATCAACCCTGCGTGAAGTTTAATTTCATTGGCAATCCTCTCGCAAAAAAATCATTGACTCTCGCAGAAGTCAGAGAAAGCTTTCTTTCCTTTTTTGAAAAACATGATCATTCACGGCTCCATTACCCTGAAACCGGAGAACGCTGCCCGGTGATTGCCCGATGGCGCTCAGATATTTACCTCACTATCGCCTCTATTGCGGATTTTCAACCTCATGTGACCTCGGGAATGGTTCCTCCACCAGCGAACCCGTTGGTCATCTCACAGCCTTGTATACGACTCAATGACCTTGAAGAAGTGGGAAAGAGTGGTCGACATCTCACAACATTTGAAATGATGGGACACCATGCATTTAATAAAAATATCGATGAAATCTACTGGAAAGAAGAAACAGTTGCATACTGTGACGAGTTTTTTAGAAAAAAAATCGGGATCCCCCGAGAAGCTATCAATTACAAGGAACAGCTTTGGATTGGCGGGGGAAACGCAGGACCCTGTGTTGAGGTCCTTGCCGGTGGACTGGAGATCGCGACGCTTGTGTTCATGAACATGAAAGAAGATAAACACGGAGGGATCATCCTTGAAGACAAACACTACGCACCAAACCCTTTGAACATCGTTGATACAGGGTACGGATTGGAACGAATCGCATGGTTTACAACCGGTACACCGACTGTATATGAAACCGCAGTTCCAAAGATGCTTACGTTCCTGTTCGACACGATAAAAGATACATCAGATAAAACAAGCATCTACGCTCTTGCAGACCACACCAAATGTCTCTCATTCATGCTTGGTGATGGTATTGTTCCCTCGAATGTGAAAGCAGGGTACCTTGCACGATTAATCATTCGAAGATCGTTACGATTCCTTGAAAAATTACAGCTTGACCTTACTTTAAGACAGCTTATTGAACAGCAGCTGGACTATCTTGGAAAAGAATTCCCGTCGCTTAAGAAACGCAAGGATCAAGTTGGTGAGATTCTAGACATTGAGACAAGACGATTTTCCGATACCCTCTCAAAAGGAGAAGGACTTATTAAAAGGATTCTGAAAGAAAAACAAACCATTGATCCCCAAGCATTAATCATGCTGTATGATACCCATGGGATGCCACCTGATGTTGTTCAAAACATTGCACAGAAAGAAAACATCCCGGTCACCATTCCACCGAATTTTGATTCCATGATTGCAGAACTGCATTCCCATGAAAAACCAGAGGAAGAAACAGCAGATGTGCGCACCGATCTTCCTCCAACGCACCCCCTCTATTACGATGACCATTACACGAAGGAATTCGATGCGACGATTCTCTGGAAACAAACCACGGCACGGGGAACTGAGGTGATCCTGAATAACACTGCGTTCTACCCGGAAGGTGGCGGACAGCCAGCAGACAAAGGAGTCCTGATCGTTCAGGGGAAACCTATCCAGGTTTTACATGTCGAGAAAGCAGCAGACTCTATCATCCATATCCTTGAACATCCGGTGAATGTTGGAGAAACAGTGCATGGTAAACTCGACTGGGACCATCGTTATACACTCATGAAACATCACACCGGTACTCACGTGGTGAATGGTGCCCTCCGCAGATTATTTGGAGAACATATCTGGCAGGCTGGTTCACAACTCGGAGTGACGGAAGCCAGGTTTGATTTTGCTCATTACAAACCGATTGCTGAAGATGAGATCAAAAAAATCGAAAGCATAGCAAACGAGTTTGTAAGACAAGCGGTTCTGGTTGAAAAAAAAGTAATGGAAAGGAATGATGCAGAACGAGAGCATGGGTTCCGGTTATACCAAGGGGGTGTCCCGCCAGGGAACCTGATTCGTGTGTTAAACCTCCCTGGTATCGATGTGGAAGCCTGTGGTGGAACACACCTGAACAACACAAAGGAAATCGAGAAAATTCGTATCCTCAAAACAGAACGTATCCAGGATGGTGTGAATCGAATTACCTTCGCAGCGGGAAAGATGGCGGATGTCTACCAAAAAGAAGAAAACGAGCTGTATCATCGTGTCACCATGCTTCTTGCCCCGGTGTATACCATTACACGTCATGAGAACATAGCTGAACAACTGCGCGAGACAGAAAAAATCTTTTCTGTCTCTGCTGATCAACTGGAAAAAACATTACAAAGGTTTTTAAAAGAGACGGCAAAGAAAGACAAAACACCGGTTAATAGTCTTGTCGATGCGTGCAATCATTTGTTCAATGAATGGAAGAACGCGCAGAAACAAAAGAAAGTGGTTTCATCGGATGCCATTGAACGATTAACAAATGATGCATTCCAGATTCCAGGAACTACTATAAAAATTATCACCGGTCTCAGTGAAACTGATGCGATTACGATAGCCGGAGCGATTATCAGTGAACCAGGATATGTTGCTCATATCTATGATGGGAAAAAACTTGTCTCAGCTGCGTCTGATAATGTTGAGATCGATCTGCGATCGCTTGCAACAGAAATCGGCAGAATGCTTGGCGGCAGCGGTGGTGGGAAACCAAAACTCACACAATGCGGTGGACCAAACCGGGATAAAATTAACGAAGCACTAAAGACCGCAAAACAACTAACAATACAGAAATTAAAAAAACAATAATAAAAAAAGTATAATTTTTTTAGAGTGGTCTCCACATCTGAATCGCTATGACGACAACTGCCGTAGCAATACAAGCAAAAACCACAAACCACGGTGGTATCTTAAATGCGGTTTTTTCCTCTGCATCGAAATACCGGATTAACCCGGCTCCCGAGTGAAATCCTTCTCCTTTTTTCTCTTGTGCCATACGATCACGTTAGAGTAGAGCATGCTCTTGTAGTATTTTAGGTTTACGATACCTTTTTTCACCAATTATAAGTGGGAAAGAGCAAACATCTAAATATCGTAGGTAGATACGTAGTTCCGAGGGTGTTACCGATATGAAAGAAACAGATTCTCTTATTAAGAAAGCGTTAAAATTCAAAGAAAGTGGACTTACCGATTATGAGATCGCAGAAGAACTCAACGTGTCAAAAGAAACAGCCGCATGGCTTCTAACCCGCGGAAAAGAAAAGAAACCAACAGGTGAACTAAAAGTGGGTTGGCGCTCCATTGGTGTGTCTCCTTCCCGTATCGGATCGATTTCCTATGCATTATCAGATATTATCCTTGAAGAAATGGAGAAAAAAGAGATCGATGTTGAAGTGATTGTTGGAATTGCGATCAACGGGATTCCCTATGCAATGTATATTGCTGAGGAGCTTGGTCTTGATCTTGCCGTATTCCGACCACACTATGAAAAAACCGGTGCGTTCTGCTCGAACTATGCAACCATTGCTGATAAAAACGTAGTTCTTGTTGATGATGTTATTGGAACCGGTGAAACCCTGAAAAGTGCAATAAAAGCAGTGAAGGCGGAGAAAGGAACCCCTGTCTTATGTGTCGGTCTTCTCAATAAACGATCGATGAACGATGTCGGTGGTGTGCCACTTCGCTCGTTGATCAGAGCACGGCCATTGTAACGCGATACTCGTTGGAGATTTACTTATGCATTGGGCAGATGTTTTAGCAGATGAGCTACTTAAAAAACAAACAAAGCATGTGCTGGCGACAGGCATTACTCCCTCTGGTCCGATTCACATTGGGAACATGCGGGAGATCCTCACCACCGATGCAGTGTACCGTTGTCTTGTCGAGAAAGGCGGTGACGCGGAGTTCATCTACGTATGTGATGATTACGATCCACTACGCAAAGTGTACCCTCATCTCCCCACGTCGTATGAACAGTATGTAGGAAAAGCTCTTTCTGAGATACCCTGTCCTTGCGGCAACCATAAAAGCTACGCGGATCACTATTTAGTCTCGTTTTTAGGTTCGTTACATGAGATTGGGGTTAACCCACGAGTATATCGCGCAAGTGAGATGTACAATAAAGGAGAGTATAACGAATCGATTCAAATCGCGTTAGAAAACACCAGTAAAATCAGAGATATTCTTGAGACCCTCTCCAGTAGAAAGATGCCAAAGGACTGGTTGCCCTATAACGTTAAATGCGAAACATGTGGTCGTCTTTCGACGACCCATCCAAATCTGTACGAATATCCAATGGTTGAGTACACGTGTGATTGCGGTCATGCGGGCGAGGTTGATATCCGGAAGGGTGGGCAGGGGAAGCTTCCCTGGCGGGTAGACTGGCCAGCACGCTGGAGAATGCTTGGGGTCACCTTTGAACCCTGCGGAAAAGACCATGCTACTGTTGGGGGTACGCGAGAGACTGGTGCGAAAATCTCCGAAGAAGTGTATCATTATCCACACCCAGGTTTACTCGTTTATGAGTTTATCATGTTAAAAGGACAAGGTGCGATGCATAGCTCCAAAGGAACTGCAGTCAGCGGTGAGGAAATGCTACAGATGACGCCCCCTGAGGTACTCCGGTTTTTAATCATGCGAAATCAACCGAATAGACATATTGTTTTTGACTCTGGTTTAGGTTTGCTGACCTTGGTTGATGAATACGATAAAGAAGAGGAAGTCTATTTTGGGAAAGAAGCAGAAATCAAAGGAATGAAAGAATTCAAAAAAATCTATGAGTTATCACAACCCTATCATATCCCAAAGACCTTGCCGCTTCACCTGCCGTATCGACATTTGGTGACCTTGAACCAGATTGCGAAGACATGGTCTGAAGTAAGAGAGATACTGATACGAACCGGACAACTACCAAAGAAATTGAAGAAAGAAGACGAAGAACACCTCCGGCAGCGTGCAGAGCATGTACGATTTTGGCTTGCCAACTTTGCACCTGATGAAGTCAAGTTTGAGGTCAAAGAAAAACTTCCGAAGATGACGCTGACAAAAGAACAACAAGCGGTTCTGTCGATTTTTAAAGAAAAAATCCCTGATCTTTCCTGGGAGCCTGAGGTGATCCACAATGCTATCTATGAGATATCAGAAGGAACGAATATCTCTATTAAAACCGCGTTTAGTGCAATTTATCAGGTGATTCTTGGGCAGGAGAAAGGACCACGTGCTGGTTTCTTTTTATCGAACCTCGAGAAACAGTTTGTCCTACAGCGCGTGACAGAAGCTGTTAAATAAGACTGCGTCTCTTCGCGTTTTTACCATGAACATCTATGTTGAGACCTACGGTTGTACTGCAAACAAGAGCGATGAACGGTTACTCATGGGCCTGTTGAAACATGATCATCATGAGATCGTTGACAACATCAAAGACGCTGACGTGCTCGTGCTTCTTACCTGTACCGTCATTGGAACAACAGAGCAGCGCATGCTGTCACGATTAAATGTTTTTCAAAAGACACACAAAAAGATTGTTGTGACCGGGTGCATGCCAACGGTACAAGCAGATCTAATAAAATCAATTGCTCCAAATGCGTTCTTGCTCCCTCCCCAATATATACAGTACATAAGTAATATTATTCAAGGCAACAAACCATCCTTCCTTGAAACTAAAAAAACGATGCTTCCGAAATATTTCGATACGGTGATTGCTCCGATTGCGATCGCAGAAGGATGTCTGCTTTCCTGCTCGTATTGTATCACTCATTTTGCCCGCGGGAAATTACGAAGCTTCCCGATTCAGGAGATTGCTGCGGATGTTTGCTCCGCAATCAAACAAGGATGTAAAGAAATTCAGCTGACCGCACAAGATACAGCTTCATATGGTCTTGATACCGGGGCGAATCTTGGAAAGCTCCTCACCCAGGTTTGTACTCTCGATGGAGCATTTCGTGTTCGAGTCGGCATGATGAATCCTACAACAGTCCAGAAAAACCTTGATTCGGTTCTTACCGCCTATCAGCATTACAAAATCTATAAATTCCTTCATTTGCCGGTACAATCGGGCGATGATGAGATCCTGGAAAAAATGAATCGAGGATATACCGCAAAGGATTTTACCCTCCTTGTTGAACGATTCCGAAAAACAATCCCCACTCTCACACTTTCCACTGATGTGATTATCGGGTTTCCCACGGAAACAGAGGAACAGTTCAACCGAACAATAGCGCTTATAAAACAAATAAAACCAGATATCATCAACATCACCAGGTTTTCCGCTCGCCCGCTCACCACAGCGAAAACAATGAAAGGACGCGTTCCCACACATGTGGTCAAAGAACGATCAAAACGAACAACAGAAATATGCTCGAAAATCTCGCGGGAAAAAAATCAAGAACACCTCAGAAAAACATACATGGTACTAGTGACCGAGAAAGGAAAACAAAAGACTTTTACAGGACGAGCAGAGAATTACAAACAGGTTGTTCTCACAGAACCAGTCGCCATTGGGGATTTTGTTCACGTAAAAATTATTGATGCAGCGCCGACCTATCTTGTCGGAAAACTTATATAATGTTCACTTGTTTGTAGGCTTCGTGGTTTGGAGATGATTCGAGTAGCTATTAACGGTTTTGGGCGAATAGGGCGAAACGTGCTACGATCTGCGTTACAACATTCCCAGTACGGAAAGAAATTTGAAATTGTTGCGGTAAATGACCTTGGGAACACAGAGATACTCGCGCACCTTCTCAAATATGATTCGATCTATGGAAAGTTCTGTGGAGAGGTAGCTGCAAAACCAGAAGGTATCGAAGTGAACGGGCATCTCATCGCGTTCTTCTCAGAGGTGAACCCCTCAAACCTTCCATGGAGGAAATTAGACACTGATGCTGTCATTGAATCCACTGGTGTCTTCCGTACCCGTGATGGAGCAGGAAAACATTTGGAGGCCGGAGCAAAAAAAGTAATTATCTCTGCCCCTGGAAAAGATCCTGATCTTACTATCGTTTTAGGAGTCAATGAAAAAGTGTACGACCCTAGTAAACACCATATTATTTCGATGGCCTCATGTACCACCAATAGTCTAGCGCCACCTGTCAAAGTTTTGCATGAGACGTTTGGGATTGAGCAAGGGTTTATGACAACTGTACACTCGTATACCGGTGATCAACGTATCCTAGATTTTCCCCATAAAGACCTCCGGCGAGCACGAGCTGCCGCAGTATCTATTATTCCGACTACCACCGGAGCAGCAAGAGCAGTAGCATTAGTGATTCCCGATCTAAAAGGAAAAATCGACGGGCTTGCGTTGCGTGTTCCAACACCGGATGGTTCAATTACTGATTTTGCCTGTGTGTTAAAAACACCGACGACCGCACAAGAAATAAACCAAGCATTCAAACAAGCAGCAGATACTTATCTTAAAGGTATTTTGCAATATACTGAAGAACCGTTAGTTTCAGTTGATATAGTCGGCAACCCACACTCTGCAATAATTGATGGGTTACTGACTAAAGTCGTTGGAGAGAAAGGAACCCTTGCGAAAATATTCTCCTGGTACGATAACGAATGGGGTTACTCCTGCCGGATTGTGGATTTGATCAACTACATGTTCAACGAACGATTGGTTCCGATAGAAACAGTAAAAAATTTATGATCCACTGTTGATAAAAAACCATTCTTTTTACTTTTTTCCTCTTAAAAATAAACCCCCATGTTTAAATAAACACAAACGATATAGACCTGCAGAGGAGGTTTTACAGAATGAAAGACTACAACACCTTAGATGATTTTAATGTAGAAAACAAAACCGTTTTACTCCGCGTGGATTTTAACATGCCATTAGACAAAAAAACACTAAACATCACCGATGACACAAGAATCAGACTTGCGTTACCGACCCTTACAGAACTTGTCAATAAAAACGCAAAAACCGTGATTCTCGCACACCAAGGAAAACAAGG
>CAYGVY010000054.1:0-7734 GCA_964353435.1 uncultured Thermoplasmatales archaeon
GTCGATTGTGTGGGAATCCCACAACGATGAAGTGACTGTTTTACCAAAGGATTTTGTTAGAATTGCAGAAAGTGAAAACTGTAAGATTCAGGCGATGCGACATAAGAAAAAACCACTCTATGGACTGCAGTTTCATCCTGAAGTGGAGCATACGGAATGCGGAGAGCACATCTTTAAGAATTTTATACAACTGTGTGAAGAGTAATTGGTTTTGATCCTCGATTAAAAGACCCGCCGTGACGAGCAATTGGCCTGTTAATTATTTTTTTTAACTCGTACACTTCGGTATATCGTTTCGACGAGTACAATCAGGAGAAAGAAAAAAATCAACACACCCACAAAACTACCAATTACATAGAGTACGATTGTAAAGAGATCATCATTGGAGAAAAGAACATTATTGACTCCGAAGTAACTACTACCCAGCAGAGTAATAAAAAACATAATGGAGAGAATCACTGCGAGGACAAATTCCAAAAAATAGTTTTTCTTTTTAGGAATTTTAGGTGTATCTTCTGTTTCGTCTAAAAATTCTAATACCTGTCTCTTCTCTTCTGTCAGTTCGACAGATTCTTCTGCGTTTTCTTCTTTGATTTCTTCTTTTTGCTCTTCGGTTTGTTTTTTTGCGTTTGAAAGCGCGTCTATGAATTTCTTATATTCAATCTCAGAATCAAAGAGAAGAGATGCTCCTTGGTACCCGCAGTCCTTACATACTTCTTTCCACGAGGATAATCCAGATATTATGCCGTCGCCGAGTGTCCCAATACCGATATTTTTACTTCCACAATTTGGACATGCGGTAATTTCCATCGTTCACACCATCGATTATTTCCATCGTTTGAACAGAGAATGTTGGAGGCCAAGTTGATCAAAGACTTTCCCAACAATAAAATCAACTAACTCGTCAATATTTTTTGGTTGATGATAAAATGCAGGCATCGCAGGTAAGATGATCGCTCCGCTTTCTTTTGCAGCTAGCATGTTTCTAATCCCTGGTGCATCAAGTGGTGTTTCACGAACAACAAGAACGAGTTTTCTCCCTTCTTTTAAACAACAGCTCGCTGCTCGTGACGTCAACGAATCTCCGTATCCATTGGCGATCGCAGAGAGTGTTTTCATGCTACAAGGAATAATAATCATGCCATCAAGAGGGAATGAACCGCTTGCTGGACCAGCATATAAATCGTCGTTGTCGTAGACGACGGCTGCTTTTTTCTTTATAGCATTAGAGGTGTACCTGGTTTCGTGGTCGATGATCTTTTTTGCTGCATCAGAGATAACAAGATGTACCTCATGTCCCGCTTTGTTTAATTCTTGCTGTAATCGGATTCCATAAATACTGCCCGATGCTCCCCCGATGCTAACAAAATATTTCATATCTTACACGCCTTCTATAGCGTTAACAATATCGGTGAGTGTTGTTTTAAAATGCTTGTCTTTTTCAATCGCAGTACCAGTAATGATGATGTCTGCTCCTGCACGTACTTTTTCTTCGGCTGTCTTGGAATCTCGGATACCGCCACCGACGATGACAGGGATAGAGGTGTTTTTCTTCACCGCCTGGATCATCTCATTTGGAACCGGTGTTGGAGCCCCAGAGCCAGCCTCAATATAGAAAAACTTCATGCCAAGGTATTCTGCGGCAAGGGCATATCCCACCGCGGTTTGAGTATCGTCTCTTTTGATTAACTCAGCTTCTCCGACACGACCAGCAGTCATTCCTGGTTCTACAATCACATATCCCATGGAAATCGGCTCAAGCTCTGAGTATTTGACAAATGGCGCTCCTTTGACATGCTCCCTGATCACGTAATCCAGATTATTTGAGTTGAGGAGACTCATGAAAAAGACTGCGTCAGCGTATTTACTCAGGAATTTCGCGCCAGAGGGAAATAGGATGACAGGGAGATCTGAATTTTTTTTGATGGCTTGAACGGTTTCATCTACCTGTTTCTGCGAAAACAGGGTAGACCCACCAACCATGATCGCACTACTTCCTGCGTCAGAAACTGTCTGTGCAATTTGTCCAGCAACACTTGGTTTTTGTTTATCCGGGTCGAGGAGCGCAAAATGAAGTCTCTTTTTCCGTGTTAGTTCTACAATCGTATCTGCGATAGTCATTAGGGGTTAAAGAACACCGGATGTATTTATGTTTTATGCCTTGGGAAGAAGGTCACAGATTAACTTTTCTGAACAGGCGGCAAGAACACTGGTTCTCTCCACTAAATTAAACTCCATATCCAGGTCGTCGCCGGAGATGGTTTTCACAAAACCCCCTGCCTCCCGAACAATCAGGGTGGACGCGGCGATATCAATGACTCGAATAATGTCCTTTCCCACGAAATAGTAATCAAGGGCGCCGATTGCGACCATGCACATCTCAAGGGATGCTGAACCCAATGATCGAACGTTACCTTTTTTTGATAAAGAACCGGCTCTTGAGGTATGGTTCTTTCCCAGGGAAATCGATGAAAGCATCTCAGGAGAAGGCACCTCACAGACCCGGATTGGTGCGTTGTTGAGAAACGCACCATGATGTTTCTCTGCGGTGAACACATCACCCGTTGGGATGTTTTTCACAATACCATATTCTATATCGCTGATCTTCGATTTACCTATCGCTAAGGAGACGGAGTAGAACGGGATGCCCCGATACGCGTTTCGTGTTCCATCCACTGGGTCTAACACGAACACGTACTTACCGCCAAAATCAACAAACCCTATCTCTTCACTGAGTAAATTTATCTTTATATCTGATTTTTTTAGTATTTTGAGTGCAGCATCCTCAGCGACTTTATCAATATAGGAGGTGGGTGTTCCATCAGCCCCAAGGCCAATGGTTTTCCCAAGTTTATAGAAATTATTCTTAGCTTCCTTTTTTACTTCTTTGCTGATTTTTTCTACAATCTGATGAGCAAGATGTTTTAGTTTTTCATCCATGTGTTATCCCTTGATGTTGATACCAAGATAGGTGAGCATCCAACTGATGTAGAATGTGAGTATAATCATAATCACAGCAGCAAGAATTAGTCCAATGAAGATGGCAAGCAGAGATTTGGAGAATTTTAAATCAAAAAGATACGCGATCAATGCACCTGTCCATGCACCAGTGAAGGGAACAGGTAACGCAACAAACGCAAATAAGCCAAGATATTGATACTTTCTGATTCTATCATCTGCTTTCTTTCGTGTTCGTGCGAATAACCAATCCATAATCTTTGTCCAAAATGCGTACTTTCGAAGGAATTTTTCAACGTAGCGAAAAAACAGAAGGATAAACGGGATCGGTAACATATTTCCTGCAATAGCAAGAGGGAACGCTTGCCACCACTCCCATCCATATTGCAGCATCGAAAATGGTATCACATACCGCGCCTCAAGCCAGGGTACCATGGAGAAAAAAAAGATTTGAAACCATTGCGGTAAAAAGTCAAGCATGTACTATACTCCAACGAACTTGCCAAATCCTTGTTTCACGAACATCTGATGGTCGTCTATAATTTTTTCTCCCCTGATGAAAATCGTAGATGGGAAAATCGCAGGGAATCCCTCGAACGGTGTCCACCCGCATTTCGAATGAAGCTTTTCTGCTGTTATCGTCTCTGTTTTTTTCAAATCAACAACAATGAAATCGGCATCTCGCCCAACCTCTATTTTTCCTTTTGGGAGGTTCAGGAGCTGCGCAGGTCGTTCACAGAGTAGAGTTAAGAGAGTGCTGAGTTTGATTTGCTCTTTTTTCATTGCGGTAAGTAAGAGAGGATACATGGTTTCAACTCCGGGCAAGCCTGAGGGGGCATCGTTAAACTCAACGTTTTTTTCTTCTCCAGTATGCGGTGCGTGATCTGATTCAAAGATATCGATGAGCTTGTTGTTCACGCCGTACCAGAGTGTATCGCGATCAAAACTTGATCGGATCGGTGGATTTGCTTTATATAACGTCTGTTTAGTGTTAAGGGTATGCACATCAAAGAAAAGATGATGCGGGGTGACCCCAACGGTTACGTGGTTTGGTTTTGTTCGGAGCATTTCAAACCCTTCACAGGAAGAAAGATGGCAGATGTGAATCGGTGAAGAAAGACCAGTAGAGTTGTTAAGGATGGTTCTGATAGCGGTTTCCTCGCATTCCGCGGATCGACATCGAAGATGATCAACAAGATTGCTCTCTCGGTCTTCATGTGTTTTAAGACAGTGTTCGTCTTCAGCATGAAACAGTGTTATTTTCTTTGTCCGATTGGTTTCAAGCAATGCGACTCGAAGATTTTTGGTGCTGAGTTGGAGAGAATGGGTACTGCCTCCTAAAAAGATTTTAAAACCACTGCAAAACGGGGAGATTTCTGCGAGCCGCCCGATGTTCTCATCGCTCACCGCTGCATAAAGACCGAAATCTACATAGCTTTTTTCTGAAGCAACCTGTGTTTTTTCTTTCAGTGTCTGTTTGCTTGTGGTTTGAGGCTGGGTGTTCGGCATGTCAAAGACACAGGAGATACCTCCGAATACTGCTGCCTGTGAGCCTGTTGAAAAATCTTCCTTGTGGGTAAAACCAGGGTCACGGAAATGAACATGGAGGTCGATGCCGGCTGGGAGGATGAGGTTGTTGCCAACGTTAATGTGATTGTCTGTTTTGAGGCTTTTTTTTATTGCGACGATTTTTCCTTGTTCGATGCCAAGGCAGCCTTGCTCGAATGTTCCGTTATGATAAAGTTTCCCCTCAATTGTAAGATCCATAAAGGTGCGTCTCCTTAATTGGTCCATGTGGTTTTGTTTCGGTAAAGATCTGCCCTTGAAACTTCGAGATTTTTGTGGTTTTTTCAAACCACGCGTCAGGGGTTAACCCTGCTTTCATGCAGGTATGCGAAAGATACTCTTCTTTATCCCATTCTTGTTCAACAGGCACCTGAGGAAGTAATAAGCCTTTGTAAAAGTTTTGTTCAACAATTAACCCGTCTCGTCCAATGTCTATGTGTGCAGGATAGTCTTGAGGTTGTGTTACTTTAATGAGTTCTGGTTTTGTAAGCACGGTGACTTCTACAATGATCGTATCAAGTTCCGTTTCTGCCAATGGTGGAAATCGAGGGTCTCTCGTGACTGATTGTGCTGATTCGATAATTGCATCCTGTAAAGTCATGATGGGAAGCGGGATACCGATACATCCTCGTAACTCGTGATCCGGGAAGGTGTGAAGGGTGACAAAAACCCCTTGTTTTTGATGAAAAGATTTTCCAAGATTTGGTGATGACTTCTTCTCACGTTTGACATATTCTTCGAGTATCTGTCGTGCGAACTGAACAGCTTTTGTCCCCTCAACAAGACTCAACATGGCAGAAAGTATAAGGAAAAGCATTAAATAAAATTTGGTGAGGGAGAAAAAACTCCCTAACCGGTTTTTTAGTATGTTGGTTTTCTATCAAGTAGAATATTGTAGATTCTTGATGTTTCACCCGATGATAAAATTAGTTGCCCTGTGTATGTATAAGTGATATTCTGACCACTTTCGTTGACGAGTTCTTCGATAGTAACGTTATAGGACCCTTGTGTAAGTTCGGTGGTGTAATTTCCGTTCCTGTCGGTTTTCACGCTTTTTGTTACTGCAGGATTTTCCGCAATTCCTAAATCCTTTGAGAAGAGAATGGTCATGTTTGCTTTCCCTGCACTATTGTATTTTGTACTTCCGCTGACAGTAACAGATACTTTGGTAACAGTGATGTCGTAAGATGCAGTTCCTTCTCCGATGGACACAACCAGTTTGTCTGTAAAAGTGTATACCGTCGTTGCTGCCTCTGTTTTTTTGACGGTAACATTGTATGTTCCTGGTGTGAGTTTAGCTACGTAGAGTCCCTGAGCATTAGATGTCACAGAAATTTGTGTTATTGCAGTGTTGTTTTTTACTGATTTGTCTGGAACAAAGGTGATTGGAATACCGCCGATGTTATCACCATTATCTGTTGTGTACCCCCTGGTAATGACTGTGGCATAGGTAAGGGAGATATTTATCCAAGATGTCTTGTTTGCGGTAAGGGTCACGGTCTGCGTGGTTAAGTAATCGAGATGTTCTGTTGTCATATTGAGCTTGGTCGCATTTACGGTATACAGTCCAGGTATTAATGATGAGAATGAATAGGCCCCGGTTGCATCTGTGATTGTGGTATCGTTGTGCACTTGAGTGCCGTCTAGTTTGGTGTAGGTCAGTTCAATGTTCACGCCATTGGCTTGTTCACCTGTCGTATATTTCTTATCACCATTGGCGTCCCTGTAGACGACTCCTTTGACTTCAGCTAATTTTGGTTTTGAGATGTTGTATGAGTTATTGCCAGGTTCAATATTGATAGGTTCTCTGTTAAGTAGGGTGTATTCATTTTCGACTGCAGAGATGTTGTATTTACTGGGGTATAAATTACGGAAGATATAGCGTCCTTGTTGGTCTGTTTTTACCGGTTGGACTGGCCTACCGAAATAATAATCATTCAATTCGATTGTTATGCCTGGTAACGGTGTGTCGTTAGCGGGTTCGTAGGAACCGTTGTTGTTATTATCCTGATAGACAAAACCTTCTAGGGTTGAAAGGCTCACATTGATATTGAAATTGCGTGAATATTTCGAACCGTTGAGACGCATGGCTTCTGCGTCTGTCACCGGAGAATATAACGTATTATTGGTGTTGTTAAACGTGATGCTTTTCAGGAAAACCTCATTGGCGTAGCTGAAAAGTAGAGTGATATTGCCACCAGGTGCAAGGAGGTTGAAACTACCGTTTGCATCAGTCGCTATGTTATCGTGTGGAAATCCGTAGTCATCAAGAATTGCGACCGTTACATAGGGAAGCGGCGTGTTATTGCAGCTGATGGAACCGTTGAAGAACGCGCCTTCATAGTACTTCGCGATGACCACTGCGCTTCTGCCTTGCCCGTAGTAGGGGTAGGGTGAAACATAGATCGGGATGAAATGTCTCATAGCATAGCAGGGGATTTGTCGCTGCGGTGTTTGATAGGCACCGCTTTGATCTTGTTGCGGGGGGGTACCAATGTAGGTTCGATAGAACATGGTGTTGAAATAATCTTGTTTGTTAACGGTTGTAGTTCCTGTAACGGCGATACGGTTCCGTTGCGCCTGGGGCATTTCGTTGAGTTCTTTTGCGGTCCATTGACCGTCAGGACCCTGGGATCCATCTGTGTTTACCGAATAACCCGTGTATATGACTTGGATGAAATCGTCCTCAGGGTTGTGGAACTGTTTTCCTGCGGTTCGAAGCGCGGTTAACACATTGCTTTTATCACCGAGGAACGCGAAGATGTTGAAAATCTGCTCGTCATACCCTTCTACCCCATAATACCGAATGCTGTAGCCAGTGGCTTGTTGGATGTCATGGTATAACCAGGTGATTTGTTCATCGGTTAAGGTATCGTTCAAAAGTTGTACGATATCGTGATAATAAGCGTTTTCAGGGTATTGTTCTCCTACTAGCAAAATCTTGCTCAATTCAGCGTCATATTCTACTCCGATTCCCTTCTTCCACGAAGGAGAAAGTTCTGGGTTGAGCATCCATGAAGTTATTTTGGTTGTGTTGTTATTTCCAAGGCTTTTTTGCAGTGCGGTGATGACGGAATCAGAGAAAGTTACCCCGTTGTTATCTTTTCGATTTCCTTCTAATAATCGAACAATCCAGACTGCGATTCCTTCTTTTTCGCTTTTTGCGGTATGGAAATTAGCCGCGGGTGAAATCCCGTCTTGGAAATTATC
>CAYGVY010000055.1:0-7698 GCA_964353435.1 uncultured Thermoplasmatales archaeon
ATGGACTGTAACATCCCAAATAGCATCCAAAGATACACAGTTTTTTTGCTTTTTTCTCCTGTTACACAGGTATTAAAAAAATTGAAAAACCGATGTGCGGAATGTGGGATGTATAGGTTTTTAAAGAGAAAAATATGTCATATACAATCGAACAATCACGTAATTTTAGCTAAGAATCGTTACAAATGTTATGAAAAAAAAAGAAAAATTGGCAAGGTTTGTTACAATTATTATGAAAACTATAAATAGTTTTAAATATACGGTGAAGTTATGTTTTATTGGAGAGTAGGAGGAAAGGTAACGATTTCCTAAATATATTCCGCTAATATTTTTTCATTTCCTCCAATCATCCTAAATGAGTAAGAATGAGAAAAGGAGGTAAGGAACTCTTGTATTTCAGTGAAGAGTTTGTTGAAAAGTTCTCTGAAGTATTTTTCAGAGATGATTGGATAATGAACTAAATAATCATGTGATTCTTTATTTCTCATGTTTTTCTCATTAGCACAGAAACATGAGTTAAAACCGTGTTAATGCCTCTCCGATAATCTTATATAAACATTTCTGTTTTAGGGTAAAAAGTAAGCAAGGAGGATAATTAAATAACTGCTGACAAACTTTTAATAAACACCTAATATTTTACCTCCATGTTTTTACGCTGAGTAAGAGGCAGAAAATGGACGACGAATCACTTGAAGAAATGTCCCGAAAAAAAGATGATCTACAAGAAAAAGCCAATCAACTGAAGAAGAACCGAGACGAATTACACGACCAGTCGAAGAAGATGACGAAAGAACGCGATGAGATCAACGCGAAGGTTCGACAGATACGAAACCAGATTAGCGAACATAAAAAGAAACGCGATGAGTACAACGAACGCGTCAAACACGCAAAAGAACAACGAAATGAATTCTCCACGAATCATCTCGAACTAAAAAAGAAAATCAAAGATCTAGAACGAGAACGAACCTCAAGCTCTGGCGTGAATGTCAACGAATTGAAACAATATCTCAGAAAACTTGAAAATGAACAGATGACCCAGCCGATGTCAGCTCAGAAAGAAAGAAAACTGATTGACACGATCAAAGGGATTCATTTAAAAATCAAAGACGCAGATGAGTCATTAAACAAGGATCCGAAGCTGAAAAAAGCAATCGAAGAAGAAAAACTCATGCGACAGAAAGCAGAGAAACAACATGAGCTCGTTGAAAAAATGGCGAAGAAAGCCCAAGAAGAACACCAAGGAATGCTTGAAGAATTAAAACAGCTTGACAAACTCGTCAAACGAACAACAGAGATCCAAGAAAATATTGTCGTTACAAAAATCGAGGCAGATAAGGTTCATAAAGAATTCATCGACAATGTAAACACCATCCATGAACTGGAGAAAAACATCTCAAGCACGGAGAAGAAGAAAGAGAAAAAGAAAAAGATGGCTGATGTCTCTGCCGCCCAGAAAGAAGCAGATGACGTCTTCGACCGATTTAAACGAGGAGAAAAACTCAGCACGGAGGATCTTATGATTCTCCAGAAAGCAGGATTATTATAAAGATAATTCCCGTGGAGGGACTAAGAGATGCCTTGTGAACTTTGTGGGAGAGAGTGTAAAGGGGGTAGAGAAGCGATTATTGATGGTGCAAAAATGTTCGTATGCCCAGACTGCATCAAATATGCAGAAGCTCCGGTACAAGAAGAACCAGTGAGAACCAGTCGTCCGCCCCAAACCCAACGATTCATTGTGAAAAAAACACAGAAGCCAGAACGGGACATCTACAAGGACAAGGGCATGGAAAAAGAACTGGTGTCAAATTGGAATCATCTTATCGAACAAGCACGAAAAAAGAAAAGCCTCACCAGGGAAGAACTTGGGTTTAAAATCGGGGAACGCACCGTCACAATCGCGAAACTTGAAAACGGTGACCTCCGACCCTCTGATCAGACTATCGCGAAGTTAGAAAAAGAACTAGGAATTTCACTCATGGAAGAAATAAAAACTAGTCCCACCGGAACGCAGACACGAACCCAAGGCGGATTTACCCTTGGTGATTTTATTAAAACAGAAAAGTAAGACGCATGAAGAAAAACGACTTCTCAGCAGCACTCAAGGCTTTGAAAAACGGAGAACCAATCATTTATCCAACAGACACGCTTTACGCGCTTGGTGCAGATATCTACAATGAAACAGCGGTGCGAAAAGTATTTGACATCAAACAACGCCCGTACTCGGTTCCGCTCCCTGTTGCTGTTTCATCGATACAAGCGATTGAAACCATCGCATATATAAACGACGCGGCACATGAAATCAGTAAAAAGTTTTTACCAGGAACCTTAACTATTATCTTGAAGAAAAAACTGTCTGTCCCCGATATTGTCACAAGCGGACTTGATACTATTGCGGTGCGTATCCCAAACCACACCATCGCATTAGAATTACTCTCCCAATATGGACCATTAACGGTGACCAGTGCGAATCTCCATCACGAAAAAACCCTAGACATTATATCGGATATTCTCATACAGTTAGGGACATGCATTCCTATCTGCTTAAATGACGGGAGACGGGATGCGGTTCCTTCGACGATTGTAGACCTTTCCACCAGCATTCCACGGATTGTTCGCAAAGGTCTGGTCACAGAAAAAGAACTTCTGGATGTGATAAGCCATGGATGATACGGTATATGACAACTACAAACGTGCAGGTAAGATTGCAGCGGATGCTCGAGACTACGGCGTCACCCTACTGAAACCAGGAGCACGGTTCCTCGATGTTGCCACAAAGATCGAAATCAGAATGAAAAAAAATGGCGCTGGTCTTGCGTTCCCAGTGAATATCGCACTCAACACCCTTGCTGCACACTACAGCCCACGACACGACGATCAGTCTACTTTCAAGAAAGGAGACGTCGTGAAACTCGATGTCGGCTCTCATATAAATGGCTATATCGCTGATACCGCTATCACCGTTGAACTCGACACACACGTCTACGATACTATGATTCGGGCATCAAGCGAGGCGTTAGAAAAAGCAATCAGTGTATTAAACGTAGAAATCCCTCTCAGTGAGGTAGGAAAGGTTATCGAAAACACAATCGTCGCCTATGGATATAAACCAATTAATAATCTCATGGGGCACGGGTTGGATCGATATGAGCTCCACTCAGGATTATCGGTCCCCAATGTAGGAGCACTGGGAGGAAAAACAAAACCAAAAGACGGAGACGTGGTTGCGATTGAGCCGTTTGCCACGAACGGTGCAGGCCATGTAACATCAGGACAAGGAAGCAATATCTATCTATGTAACGATTCACTCAAAGCGAAATTTATTCGGGATAGCAAGACAAAACTCCTGTTTGAAAAAATAATTACCAATTACAGAACCCTGCCGTTTGCCCAGCGATGGTGCCATGACCTGTTTCCAAATGGGGGAGATATCGCGTTAAAAAAATTATCATTTTTAGGCTTGACGAAACACTATCCGCAACTCGTGGAAGCAAAAGGCGGGATGGTGACACAGAAAGAACATACCGTGATAGTAAAAGAAGATGGATGTGAGGTAATCACATGAAATCAGCCAAAAACAATGGCAAGAATGAGGCAAAAATCATCCAACTTGAAGAGCTTAGCTGGAAACAAATCGATTCGCTAGACCGCAAAAAAACCATCTTTTTCATTCCGTTCAGCCCCTTGGAGGAGCATGGCCCGCACTTACCTGTGGGTACTGATTTGCTTACCGCACGGGACGCTGCAAAAGAAGCAATCCGGCTTATCAATAAGAAAAAACCAGAACTAACTATCGTTCTATTCCCTGCCATACCTCTTGGGTATTCAAAGATGGCGTCTGACTTCCCAGGGACCGTCTCAACACAAATAAAAACGCTCAAATCTATCGTTTCTGATGTCTGTTCCTCTCTTGCCAGATTTGGTTTCAAATACTTTGTCATATGCACGTTTCACATGGATCTCGGACATCTCAAAGGAATCTATAGCGGCATGAATAAAGCGATGAAAACTCACGGCATCAAAATCATTGAACCTTGGGGACCGTACTTCCATAATAAGGAGGTAGAGAAACGGGAGCCACAGGTCGGGTTTGACACAAAAAAAGAAGTACACGCATGTTTCAGAGAAACCTCTCTAATGAACTATCAGTACCCTTACCTTGTTGACCCGTCATATAAGAATTTGCAGAGCATTTATCGAGATCTGTATTCTCCGCGAGTACTGGGGAAGACGTTTAAAGATATCGGGATCAACGACGGATACGTAGGAAGCCCAGCCCGTGCAGATAGCGACTACGGACGATGGTACTTTCAACAAATCGTTGAGACCTACGTGCAAGCAACACTGGACCTGTTGGATGGGAAAAAACTACCGGAACTTCCAAAAAAGACTCAGCTGCTCATGCGATCCATGTTCTGGATAAAATAGTGGTATCAGGCGATCCGGTGCTCCCCATCACCGTAATATATGAGTTTTGAATGAAACAATCAATTATAAAACCCACCAGATCCAATAAGCCTGCAGTGCTGTTGGACAGCCAATCCATCCGCCAACAAACGGAATGCATTGACTGAGGTTTTACTGTTCGTCCAAAACACCGTGTTCTGAGACCAGCCCATATACACGCTCGCACCCGCATCAAGAAACTCTTGCGCCATGGACACATCATAGGTAGCGAAACAGGTTGCCATGTACACAAGCGAATCAGGGAAATCCTCTGGCGCATAATAGTAATCAATAAACGCAGGTGTAAACGCCACGATACCTTAATTGCCCACCATGCCTTTGACGATCAGTTTGTTTTGATAATCAAACGCGTATTTCTGTTCATTCTCATTCGTCCGTAACTCACCTGTTGCGATCACGACCGCATCTGCTTGATTGTCGCCATTCACGTCAAAGTATCCTGCATGGTAAGAGGAAATAGTGCTGGTTCTTTTTTTTCATTTTGTTATTTTGACGAGGTAGATTTATATATGTTCATTGGCAACAAGTAACATGATAAGAGATAACGAGAGCTCTTATCGCATAGAGGTGAAAGAGAGATGATGAATGAAAGCAACGAACAGGATGAGGTCATTGAGTTCTGCCTAAAACACGATTTGATCAAAAAAACAGACCAAGGGTATATCGTCAAGAGAGAATTCTTCGAAATCCTTGATGTATATAACGAGTAGAGGTGAACACATGGCGTTAACCCAACAACAAAAGGAACATATCCTGAAATTTCTTGCCTCCTCAGCAGAAAAAAGTAATTTAGTAAAAGAAGTCACGAAAAAAGAATAAACAGTTGTGACTAAGCCTTTTTCTTATTTTTCGTATTTTTCATTACAAAGTAGGATAGATTTTTTAATATACCCTAGTACCTGAACACAAAACCGTTTAATGGAGAAAATACAAAAAAAAGTTATGGCATTTAGAATCGTTTTCATCATAGGATGTGTTTGTCATTTTAGTGGATGTACAGACAATAAATCATAAAACAACCTCTTGAGGGATTTAACGAAAATCCATGAAAAATCAGATGAAATCGCGAAAAGATCTAGGATCTGCTATTTGCAATAAAAGAAAAATATAAAACCTGATTCTTGTTATAGTTGTTAAAATGAGGATGGGAAAGCTATGAAAAAACCAGAAAAAATTTATGTTTCACTCCAACTCGATAAGGATGTAATATCTGGAGAATTAGTATTAAACATCCAGTTCGATAGAGACGCACCAAACTTTTTTACCAATAAGAACACGATTTCCTGGTGTCCAACGATCGAGGAACTAGATTTTGTCAGCGAAGCGTTTGGGATGCTTTCCAAAGGAAAACGTCAAAGACAAGACCGAATGGGCGAATCAGACTATCAAGAATCATCTTCACAAGACCCAATTCGCGAGGCAGATGAGAAAGAAATCCTTGATCGCGTCTTAGAGAAAAAAAGACCAAGTTTTAATCAGCTGTAACCATTGTTTTATAGTCGTTCGAGCAACGCACCGATCATTAGCGGAAGCAAAACTGTTGCATCCCCTTCGATAGTGATATTGTCTGCTTTCTCTGCAATTTTTCCCCAGGAGATGGCTTCTCTTGTTTGTGCACCAGAAAGACTCCCGTCATGTTCCACTGCCGTGGTGATATACACCGCGTGGGAAAGTCCATTACAATATTGGTTCCACCAGATCACATGATGTTTTGAAATCCCACCCCCGATAATGAATGCACCGGTTTTCTTTGCGGTAAATACAATATCCGAGAGTTCCTGTTCATCTTTGAAAAGATCAATGGTGAAGTTCCGATGATCCTGATAATACATCCAAAGCTGCGAGCCAAATGCTCCATCGGTTATTCCTGGAACGTAGATAGGGATCTTGTTTTTCCATGCCCAATACATGATTGAGTCTTTGCCGTTTTTTTCTTTTTCGAGTCGTTTCCCAAACTCCCAGATAAGGTCTTTGGTGGACCATTTTTGTTTTTCTGCGCATAATTCATTGAGTATTGGCTGTATTTTTTCTTCGAGAATCGTCCCATAACACTCCAGTGGTATGAAGATGTTTCCGAGGCGGTTAATCCCTTGCTGATGCAATTCCTTGTCATCAGCCATGAACGACCCGTGGTAATAATCTTTCCAGACCCGTGCGAGATCATGATCCAGGGTCCCCGTGGTGGTAATGACGACATCGAACAACTTCCGCTTTAGCAATTCCTTGATGACTCCTCGTGTCCCTGTTGAAATAATGCACGCGGGAAACGACAAGAACTTCACGCAGTTCTTTTCTTTTACCATGTGCTCGAGGATGTCCACACCGTCTGCAACCTTTTTTGCGGAAAAACCTCCTGAGTTGTACAATGCTTTGATGAGCTGATTTGTAGTCATGTTTTTTGTAAATTCGATATCTTGAACTGGCTGTCTCTTCATGGCTTTTTCACCTACGCAACCGCGATTGCTCCATACCCGACACAGGAGGAACCAGGGTGGACCTCATACGACGTCCCATATTTTAAGAGTTCTGCTTTAGTTGCTCCGAGTTTCTTTGCAGCAAAAAGCATTGCTGCGACCGGACCATATCCACACATCGTGATAGTATGTTCCTCCACCGTTTGGATGAGCTCCTTTGGGTCTAACGAAAGAATTTTTTCTATCGCGAGAGCATCTTGTTTTTCCGCATAATTATCCACACGCATGCCTTCAGGTGGTGTGCTTTGGTAATTAAACCCGGCATGGGAAAAATCACTGCTGGCGATGAGAACGATGTTCTTTTTTGATTTCTGAGAAGCTTTGGCAAGGATGGCACCTACTTCTTGAACGGTTTCGTAGTCCTGCATCATCATACACACAGGGACAAATTCAAACTTCCGACCTCGTGCAATATATTGTAAGAACGGAAGCTGAACCTCGATACTATGCTCGTAGGTGTGTGCAGATGCATCCTGGTCTATAATACCGGTTGAGATGGTTTGTGCGATAGATGAATCAAGCGGGACCGTTCCTAAAGGGGTTTTCCATGCACCCTCTGTCATCACCGAGACACCGGAACCCATACCAGTGTGGTTCGGCCCAAGGATTATAAACGTGTCAGCAAACCCCTGCTCAGCAAGACGAGCATAGGCATGAGACGCGATCGCCCCGGAGTAGACGAACCCTGCATGTGGCACCACGAGTCCTTTGAGGTTATTTCCAATTTTTTTAAGAGAAGGAATCGTTCCAAATCCCCGTT
>CAYGVY010000056.1:0-7579 GCA_964353435.1 uncultured Thermoplasmatales archaeon
GGGTCAACTCCCTTGAATGGGACTGGGTGATCAGTAGACAGCGATACTTTGCGACACCAATTCCTTTATGGGAATGCGAACAATGCGAAGAAGTCGTGCTCGCACGGCCGGAAGACTGCTACGTTGATCCCACAATCGACAAACCACCGGTAGAAACATGTCAGAAATGTGGCGGCCGACTCATAGGCTGTGAGGATGTCTTTGACACCTGGATGGACTCCTCAATCTCACCGTTATATAACACGTTCTGGAAACGAGACGAGAAGAAATTCAAGAAACTCTATCCCATGTCATTGCGTGCGCAGGCGCATGATATCATCCGCACTTGGGCGTTCTACACCATCTTGCGATGTACGTTACTCACCGATGAGAAACCATTTGAAAACATCATGATGGGCGGTTTCATCCTCTCGGAGGACGGGACCCCGATGCACGCAAGTCTCGGCAACGTGATTGATCCGCTCGAAGTCATTAACGAATATGGGACAGACGCGTTCCGTTGCTACGCAGCCAGCTGTGCCTTAGGAGAAGACAATCCCTTCCGACGGAAAGACGTCGTCCGTGGTACAAAACTTCTCAGGAAACTCTGGAACGTTCAACAGTTCATCGGCAACATTATCAAAGAAGGAAAACCAGTAAAACCAAAGAAAATCCAGGATATCGATAAATGGATTCTGACAAAGTACAGTAAATTAATAAAGAAATGTAATGAGAGGATGGAAGTCTTTGATTATTCGCAGGCTATGAAAGAAATCGAATTCTTCCTCTGGCATGAGCTTGCAGATCACTACATCGAAATGATTAAAGGATCAATCTATCACAAAGAGAACGTCGACAGCATCCGTTATACATTATACACCATTGGATTAGGATTACTGAAGTTGTTTGCCCCGTTCTTCCCTCATATCACCGAAGAGATTTATTGGGATTTGTACAAAGAATATGAAGACGATAAAAGCATCCATGTTTCCACATGGCCAGAGGTAATCCTTGTTGATGAAGAAAAAGAAAATGCTGGTGAATCAGTTAAAAATTATATTGCCCAGGTTCGTGCTTGGAAAAGTGAACAAGGAATCGCACTCAACGCCCCCTTACAGGCGATCACGACCTACGCACCAAAAGAAACAATTACGAAACTCAAAACCGGTGAATCCGTCATCCTCTCAACCTTGAAATACCCGGATAATCATAAGTTTATCGCCGGAAAACCAGAAATACAAGAAACCATCACCGCAGTCCAACCAGTTTTTGCCAAACTTGGTCCTACTTTTAAAACCGATAGTAATAAGATTTCGAAATGGATCAAGGAACACCAAGACGAGCTAATAAAAACAATAGACAGCAGAGGAGACATGCTCATCTCAGAGATACTTGGGGTCAAGGTGGTGAAGAAAGAAGGATTACTCAAAGCAGGATACATCCAGGTGAAGCGAGAGCCAGGTCTGAAAGGTAAAAAAGGCAGCACCATCCTGTCATTTGATGGATTTTACGTGGAACTCCAGAAGAAATAACTATGAAAATCAACAGGAAAACATTAAAAAGCTGGGCGGTTAAGATTCTTGCAATTCTGATTGTTCTAGTGATGATCCTTACCGGGTTTGTTGTTATCCTCTACAAATAATTTTTATTTTTCTTCAGAGATTTCATATAACCATCGGATGTTTATTAATATCGAAAGACATTTAATCCTCTTTTCTTTGAAGGGGGAGGTGAGGAAGGTTAATTCTATGTCAGAAAATACACAGGTTACAAAAGAGCCGAAAGTCATGAATCGATGGATCATTGTCTTTGGTGGCATCCTGATCCAACTTGCTCTCGGTGCGATTTATGCATGGTCTGCGTTCACTACTCCTCTTCAGGGAGCGACAGGAAACGCAAGTGAATTTGCATTCACCAAAACGCAGACCCAGGCAATCTTCAGCGCGGGACTTGCAACGTTTGCGATCTTCACGATCATTGGCGGGAGACTTCAGAATAAAATTGGTCCAATGAAGGTTGCTTTGACTGGTGGTATACTCCTCGGTCTTGGATACATCTTAGCAAGTTTTATTGGTGCAGATTTCATCGGAAAACTGGTCTGTATTGGTATCATTGCCGGTGCCGGTATCGGCCTTGCCTATGTTGTTCCCATAGCTATTGGTGTGAAATGGTTCCCTGATAAGAAGGGACTCGTCAGTGGTCTAGCGGTCGCTGGGTTTGGATTTGGTGCATTTATCTGGATTCTTCTTGCAAACCCACCAACGATCCTTGGGTTCAGCGGTTTGATTACAAAACAAACTGGTGCATATGCGTACACGATCGCAAACGTCGATAACGCATTCCGGCTCTACGGTGCGATGTTCCTCATCCTTGTAGCGATTGGTGCTCTCGTCATGAAGAACCCACCCGCAGGATGGAAACCAGCAGGATGGACTCCACCAGTAACAACAACCAGTAAAAAACTAGGTCTCAGTCTCAAACCCAAAGACATGCTAAAAACAAAATCATTCTATCTCCTCTGGATGATGTTCATCATCGGCGCTCTTGCTGGACTCATGGTTATAGGCAATGTGCAGAACTTTGCTAAAAGCTCAACTGATGGGTTTGCTGCTCATGGGTTTAGTGTTACTGATGCAGGTAATTTTGCGGTTTTAGGTGCTGCAGTGTGTCTGCCCATCTTCAATGGCGCAGGGCGTATTGTCTGGGGACAAGTCTCTGACAAAATCGGGAGACGAAAAGCGCTGCTTTCCATGTTCCTCTTCCAGGGTGTTATGATGATTGTGTTCTTCTACACCACATCCAACCCATACTTCTTCTACATTGTCGCTGCCTTAATCGGATTCAATTTTGGCGGAAACTTCGCATTGTTCCCCGCTGCAACCGCTGACTCGTTTGGCGCGGAAAACCTTGGGTTAAACTACGGGTTTATCTTCACTGCGTATGGTATTGGTGGTATCGTTGGTCCCCTCCTTGCAGGCGGGGTCCAGGATGCAGGCATGAGTTTCCTGTATGCGTTCATACCAGCCGCAATCATGTGCTTTATCGCTGCGGTGCTTGCACTGATCTATAAGGACTCCACAGAAAAAAAATTCGCTTAAACAATATACATTGGAACGGGAAAAAAAAACGGGCTGTAAAACGATTGCCGAGAGAAACGGCAATCGTTTTCCACTCTCTCTTTTTCTTATAAACGAGATTAGACAATCTTATGGACCGTCCAGAGGTCATCAATCCACAGTCCGATCACTGGTATGTTAAAACCCCAGGACTGAATCGTTTTCACAGATTTTTTAATCTGATTCAACTGTGTTTCTTTTTCAACGGGATTACCCGCACAATCAAAATGACCAATGATTGCTATACTTGTTGATTCGTGTTTTATAACAGAGATTTCCACTCTTTTTTTTAGAGATTCAATCAAATCACATGGTTTTTTTTCTGCCAAAATTTTATTAGGTCCAGGTTCTGTTATCATATCAACAAAATCAGCTGCATATTGTTTTTTCATCCAATCGATAACTGGAAGTTGAACGCGTCCATCCATGCAGTTGATCGCAGTAACAAATTTCTTCTCGCTCATGAAATCTCCTAGAGAAATATATTCTATAGCTCAATTAGCTGATATGAGGCGGATCCTAACCCGATCTGCTCCCCATATTTTATTTGTTTTAACGGATTTACTTTGTTAACTTTTTCAAACACGTTTTCTTTTACATTGTTGATAAGATCTAATGATGCTTTATCAATCGCTACCGGGTCATCACCAACAAGATATCCAATATCCGGACAAATGATTGGTCCTGCATTTGGATCGCAATCACAGCCTTTTGCAATACGTTTTAATTCATTCAGATATAAAACATTTTTATCCTGAACGCAGGCTTTTGCGGAGCACGCGAGAAGAAACTGAATATCTGCATCTTGATTCTGCAGCGCCTTGTTTTTACAGGCGTCAACGCATACGCCGCACCCAAAACACTCCTGCTTGTTATATTTCCAAGAATCATCCTCAACATCGATTACCTGAAATGGACAAACCTCAGAACAGACACCACAATATGTGCATGCGTCTTTTCGATAGACCGGTTGACTCCCATTATGGATTTTTATTTTTGTTTTTTTCGTCACTCCACCCATGCCAAAGTTCTTGATCGCGCCACCCATCCCTGATTGAATATGTCCTTTGACATGAGAAAGAGCAAAGATGTGAGTCGAATTTTTCAAATGTTCAGCAACCTCAAAGGTTCTGCCTTCAACAACGGTTGGGATACCTGTGTCGTCAATGACTACGTCACAGCCAACGTTTTTCATGTCGAATCCGTGGAGTTTCGCAAGTTTTTGATATTCTATTTTTGTATACCTAGATCCCCGATAGGCAACCGTGGTGTCAAAAAGAAAAGGGTCCGCGGAAGCCTTCTTCAGTTCATCAACCACAAGCTTCACCAACTCAGGTTTCACAAAATAAGGGTTTTTCTTCTCCCCCATATGAAGTTTAAGAGGGACTTTTTTCCCAGCAAAACTCTGAAGCGGAAACTGAACAAACGCGTTATGCAAATCCTTGAGATCGGGAAAAAAAACCACCTTGTTCATCCGACTTTTTTCTCCCACTTCTTCAACTTTAAAACACTGCCGAGTGATCCCCCATGTTTAATCTCTTCCCTAATGCGATTCTCCTGTTCCTTCACATCGAGTGCTCGATTCGCTATCTCTTTTGCTATCTCTTGCGGCACCACCACGACGCCTGAGTCATCGCCGATGATCCAATCACCGGTTCGAACCGTTTGACTCCCACAAGTAATCTCCGCGCCGATTTCCCCCAACCCTTTTGGTTCCCCTGCATTAGGGACGATATGTCTGGAGAAGATCGGGAACTTAATTTTTAATAAATCATCATAATCTCGGACTGCACCATCGATAACCACCCCAGCCAACCCTTTGAGTTTTGCGCTCCAGGTGGCAAGTTCTCCCCAGACCGCGGTGTTTCCACCATTGACGTCAACCACTATCACCCATCCTTTCTCTGCTTTGTCGATTGCCTCGATGGGTTTCGCCCAATCACCATCTATCGTTCGCACGGTTAGAGCACGTCCAGCCATATGAAAACCAGTGGTAATCGGTCGTATTCCTTGTATCGCTCCTTGTTTATGCATCGCATCAGAAATATTTGGGGTTGAAACAAGCGTAAACGCTTCAGATAACTGTGTTGTATCATATTTTTTAAAAAGCTCGGTCTTAATTGATTTCTTCTCAGTAATTGCTTTTTTTATACGTTTTGTTGCCTCGGTCACATTTTTTGCTTTCGTGATCGCACCACCAACGATGATTATGCGAGCACCGACATGAATCATATCAGCGACGGTCTCACTGTTTAAACCACCTGCGACAGCGATTGGGAGATTTGTATGGTTCACAAGCGACGAGAGAACATGAAGTGGTTTTTTTCCTTGCATTTGTTCGTCAATACCAACGTGAATACAGAGATAATCAGTGCCAAGCTTTTCAAGTTCTTTTGCTCGTTTGACTGTATCAGGGACGCCGATAAGATCGATCATGATTTTTACACCGTATTTTCGTGCGGATTTTAGTGCGTCAAGGATTGTACTATCATCTGATGCCGCGAGAAGACAAATGACGTCAGCACCGGCTTTTGCAGCCATCTCTGTCTCCAGTGCACCAGTATCCATGGTTTTCATATCTGCAACAATGGTTTTTGCTGGGAATTGTTCTCGAAGTTGACGAACAATATCCATGCCTTCGCTTTTAATCAGAGGAGTTCCAGCCTCTAGCCAGTCAGCCCCACCCTTTATCGCATCCTTTGCAATCGCTACCGCTCTATCTGCATTAAGCAAGTCTAATGCAACCTGTAAAACCGGTTTCATCAAAAGGAGAATAGGGACGTATTATTTAAAAAGTAATGCTTCATAAAAAACTTTGGATGGAGAATTAAAAATCAGGGAAATATCGCTTTTTTTTCTTCGATTTTTCCGTCACCTCTTCAGATATATATTTATAATAAAAATAACGGATAAAACTACGGATACAAAATTAATACCCCTGAACTTTTTCATTCTCCCCAATGAATATGAAATATAAAAGCGGACTACTATCTTGTGACAGGATGTTTGGTTTTTCCCAAACGTTTTCTGACAGTATATAAAGAAAGAAGAATATAGTCGTAAATGAGGTAATTCATGTGAATACGGGAACAAAACAATTCATTGCATTGCTCATTGTTGTTTCAACAGTCGTTGTCCTCGCAAAGATCTATCTACAGTTCTAATTCATGGTTTTTTTAAAAAAACCTATATATACTCCATATGCATAGTACATATGGGGATATTTCCTATGATGAGCATATTATTTCTTCGATCAAAACAAATAATTCTTATTGGTTTCTGTTTAGTTTTATTTCTTCTTACTCCTTTTTCCAATGCATTAAAAACATATGAATTCAATCCTGTTTCGCTTGATCAGTACGATTATCACACATATCAAGAGTTGACCGATGAATTGCATTCACTACAGGCGAACCATTCTGATGTCATGTCTCTTACTTCCATTGGAAAGACCTATGAGGGGAGAGATATCTGGATGGTGAAACTCTCGGATAATGTGGATCAGGAAGAAGATGAACCCGGTGTTCTGTTCATGGGAGCACATCATGGGAATGAATGGCCTGGGGTTGAGATATGTTTATTCTTCATTCGATACATGGTTGAACATTACGATAACGACACTGTCCCCGAGGTTCGAGATGCGATTAACACCACGCAGATATTCCTTATCCCGATGGTAAACCCCGATGGCGTCATGACTGATACGCGGAAAAACTGTGCTCCAAACCATGGACCTTTTGGGCATAGTTCCTCGATAACATCCTATGGGGTGAATCTGAACCGGAATTACGACGACCCTTGGTTCCTTGCCTATCTGTTCCCAGCTCGGTATTATCTTCCCTTTATTCTTTCTGATTCAAGCTTCAATTATCGAGGACCGTATCCATTCTCAGAAAATGAAACCAAAGCAATAAAAATTTTTGCAGAAGCCCATGCCATCTCCATTTCGATTTCTTATCATTCATATGGTGGGTTTATTATCTATCCATGGTTGCATACGACGAAACAAACACCGGATGAGCCGTTGTTCCGCTCGGTTGGTGAAAACATCTCATTGATTAACCATTATGATTTATTTGTGAAACAAGATCGTCTCATCCCGCTGTATGGAGGAACTCTCGGCAGTTCAGAAAATTGGTTCTATCGCGAAAAAGGTACGATTGCGTACACGATTGAGGTGGGAACAACTCAACAAAGACCTACTAACCCTAAAGAGATGTATAATCTCTTTATGACACAAACAACGGTGCATCTCTATCTTTGCCTTCGTGCACAGATCATTGAATCTGAGAAAGAAGCCCTTCGTCATTCATGATTTTTTCGGCGGTTTCTTTGATTCTTGATATTCTTAAAATTTTTTGAATTTTTAAAAAACTATAAAAAAGTCTATGATATATATGCTGCTTAGACTGTATTTTTCATAATTATAGTGAGAGAATGGGGTCGTTAGTGAGGTGGTGAGGAGATGTGTTTTAAAAAGACTA
>CAYGVY010000057.1:0-7491 GCA_964353435.1 uncultured Thermoplasmatales archaeon
AAAGACCATAGGAGTTCTCGGTGCATCTGGATTAGTTGGAAAAAACCTTATCAAAGAATTAATTGCACACACAAAAAATAACATAATAGTTGCCAGCAGAAAACAAAAGAAACTTCAGGAAATTTATAACCAAATTGACAGAATAACAGATATTTTTACGGTAGACGCAAGGGACAAAAAGAGCTTAAAAAAGTTTTATTCAGAAATAGATATGATTATCAATTGTTCTGGCCCCACATCAATTATTAAAACCATTCCCGCAAAAATGGCTATTGAGGAATCCATACCCTACGTAGAATCAGGTGTATCGCTCTTAAATGAATGTGAAAAAAGCATCAGAGAACTTGATCAAAACGCAAAAGAAAAAAACATTTTAATGGTCACCGGGGCAGGAGTTTTTCCTGGGCTTTCCAGAGTTTTACTCCAATTCGCATCTACTACATTTGATAAAGTTGACACTATCAAAATTTCAGTACTATTTAACAATCCTCTCTCGATAGGATCCGCTGTTGACATGCTGGTAGAATCACAAAAACGTGTTGCTGTTTTTGAAAACGGAACGTGGATCAACCCAAGGTTGGGTTTCCTGAGGGAAACAATTTGTTTTCATTCACCATTTAATACCCAGCATGTGTATGCATCGCCTCCAGTAGATACACAACTTCACTTCCCAAAAAACATCCAAAATTTTTCTCTTAAAACAGGGACATGCAGCATTGTATCAGATGCGATACTTTTAACGCATTCTATCAACGCTGCCAGTTATACATTGACAAAAATAATGAGTAGATATCTGAAATATGCCAGTGAAATAAATCAGTATATTGCTCCCTGTGGCTGTGCAATGAGAATGGATGCCTCAGGGAAAAAGAAAGAATGTACTAAAAACATGAACGTTAGTCTTTATCATCCTGATACATTTACCGCAACAGCATCTGTTATCGCCCAGGGGGTTGACTTTTTATTAAAAAACAAGGCCAAGGAAACAGGTGTTTTTACTTTTGGCGAAGTTATGAATCCGATTGAATTGTTAAATCAACTTCGTTTGAAAAAATTTTTCGTTGAAGGTACTTAATTTTTAACCCAGCAGCTATCGCCTTCAAGATAGTCATCTGTTTTCCAGAATGCTTGTGCTCTGCAACCACCACACACATCTCGATAGGTGCATTTTCCGCAGGATCCTTTTAATAATCGTCTGTCTCTTAGTTCTTTTAGTATAGGATTATTTTTGTCAAACCAGATATCTTCGAAGGTTTCTTGTGTGAGGTTTCCAAGGACATGCGGTAAAAGATGACAAGGATGCACATCTCCATTACTTGAAATATGACAGACCCATCGTGCTGATAAACAACCCTTGAAAAACTCGGTGAGTCGCCCATATTTTTTATAAAAATATGTATCTGTTCCACATGCAGAGTTGACAGTGATTAAATATGGATAGGGTTTCAGCGCCATCTTGCTTGAAGATGCGATGTCTTGGAGATATTCAAAGAGACGTTTGCGTTGTTCGGGGGTAAGAACCTCCTGTTGTAGTTCTTTTCCTCGCCCAGCGGGAGCGAAATCATAAACGTACCACCCATCGAAATGAAGCGACTCTAATAGATTGTACATGTCTACTACTTCATTGATGTTGCTTTTCATAAAAACAGTTGATATCTGTGTATTAATACCTGCGTGTACACTGTTATTGATTCCTCTGATTGTTTTTTCGTATGTTCCTTTTTTATCACGGATATGATCATGTGTTTCTGGTTTTGCGCCGTCAAGGCTTATGCACACGTGATCTATGCCGAGTGTTTTTAAGCGTTTCACACAGTTTTCATCGAGCAGTGTCCCATTGGTTGAAATCGACGTGTAGAACCCTAATTGTTTTGAATACGTCAAAATATCAAAAATATCTGTTCTGAGCAGGGGCTCTCCTCCCCCAAAATCGATTATTCCTACCCCTGCGGTAGAGAGCTTGTCCAATACATGATACACATCAGTTGTTGTTAATTCTTCTTGTTGTTCTGAGGAATAACAATGAAGACAATTCAGGTTACATCTGTTTGTAATATCAAATACCGCATAAATTGGTATACCAAAATTTATTGCGATACGTCCTTGTTTGCGTATGCTTCGGAAAATTGCGCGGATTGATACCATCGCCTCTGCATTCGATGATAAATCACCAAGTTCGCTGCTGTCTATTTTCATAGACATCATGAATATTTTGAATATGATACTTCCAAAAATAAGGTGTTTATTGCATTCCGGGCAACTTATTTTTTCGTTACAATTGTGTAATATTGCTTCGATACGAGTAGTCCCACAAATGGAGCATTGCTTGGAGTACCACAAAGCTATTGGTTTAACAAGTGGATTACGCATTGTCAACCTCTTTTAGTTAACCCCGGTTAAGAACTCAGAGGGGACGAACTTTTTGTTTATCACATCATATCGGCTTGCTGAATCTACAAGATCATAAAAAATGTCAAAACAAAGAAATCCTATAAAATGAATAGGCTGAGCGAAACCGAGTATAACACCGAAAAAGGCAAACGTTTTCAAGAAGAATCTGTGTTTAAATATGAAGGTGATACTTTTTTTGTTGCTTTTCCATCGTTCATGCCCAAATTCATCCAGGAAAGACCCTACTGCAGCTACTGGTATGATATAAAACGTTGTTACTTCTATATTTATTATATGCGAAACAAAGGCGGAAAAAACTAGTGATATAAATAAAATGATGCTTGTGATGTACGCTGGATGATTTATTTTTCCTGCTATTATTAATCCTATCACCGTACCGATGACCATACCGACTACTGGCGCCTCTGTTAATGCCAGATATGCCATAGAACTCGGTATAAAGATAGCTAGTGGTATAATCCATATTCTGTATGATTTCATTTTTATTTCATCGATCAGTTGATCCATGATTTTTACAGCTATCCCTAAGAGTACGCAGATTCCCACGAGTGTAAATCCATGAAAAACAATGTTTTTTGGAGAAGAAAAACCAAGGGTGATACAACCTATACCCATAATTAAAGATATTATTATAATAAATACCGATATTTTATATTTCACATTTATAAATAGATAAGATTATTATATAAACGTTTCTTTACGGTTATATAATAGATACTAAAACCTACGATATCGACGGTATAAACATGGAACCATTTATTCTAATAAATTTATTAAAAATGCTGCGAAATAAACAGATTAAAAAAATACCAAAAAAAACGTTATTCGACCTCGCCACTATTTTCAAATACGAAAAATTCATCAAATTTGAAAATAAAATACTCATTTCCATACATGCCCCCCCATATCCAAGTAAGGCATTCGATAGATTTCTTGAAGCCGGAATCAAAGCAAAAGAAGGAATTAATATCCCAGTAATTGTAAACTTCGCAGTAACACATCAATGCAGATACCACTGTTGGCATTGCAGTGCCTCTCTAAAAAAAGGAAAAGATTTACCACTTAAAACAATAGTTGATACAATACAAAAATTTCAAGAAATAGGAACATGCACATTTTCAATCACCGGAGGAGAACCACTTCTTCGAGAAGATCTCGTAGAAATTATTGCTAGTATAGATGATCGTTCCTCAGTATTTATGTTCACCTCAGGTGATGGTTTAACTGAAGAAAAAGCTAAGGAGTTGAAAGATGCAGGTCTTCTTGGAGTAATGATTAGTTTAGATCATTATAAACCTGAAATTCATAACAACCTTAGAGGGTATAATGGAGCATATGACATATTAATAAAAGGATTAAAAAATGCTCAAAAGGTTAATCTCTATGTTGGCTTGTCGTGTGTCATTACCAAAGATATTTTAAAAAACAACGAAGTTTTGAAGCTGCTCGAGATCGCAAAGAACCTTTCCGTTCAAGAGATAATGATGTTTGAGCCAACCCCTGTAGGTGAACTCTTCAATACTGATAACTGTGTATTATCTATCGATGAAAGAAAGCAACTAATTGAATTCCACAAGCAAATAAACAAAAATAGAAAATACAAAAATTATCCAAAAGTTTCAGTATTTCCATATTTTGAAAGCAAAGAAGTCCTAGGATGTGATGCAGGATATAATCTCGCTTATATTGATGCTGATGGAAACATACGACCATGCGATTTTACACCATTAATTTTTGGAAACATCCAAGAAGAACCTATTGAAAATCTTTGGCAAAAAATGAATTGCATGTTTAACAAACCACGAGATTTTTGTTTCATGCTGGAAAACCACAAACTTGTTAGGCAAATAGGAAATGGAGAGTACCCTTTATCATATAAAAAATCACTTGAGGTATGTAAAAAATGTCCCTCAAGTAAAATTCCTATGTTTTATAAAAAATTGGGAATTAAATAACAATGCTAGAAAAAACAAGGCTTCAATATCAAGCATTTAAAATTTTACGAACAAAAAACATAACACAATTTCCAAAGAAATTCCTACTTTATTTGTTAATAAAGTCACAATATGAGAAGTTGAGCTTACATGATGGTAAGTTTGTTATTTCCTCTGATTTACCACCATTTCCAAGTGGAGCATTTGACAGATTAATAGAAGCATTATATTCAACTAGAGAACAGGAGGTAATCCCAATATATGCTTCATTTTCAATAACTAATAAATGCATGTATAACTGCTGGCATTGTTATATTAACAGTTTAAAAGAAGAAGATATGCCTACTGAGGATGCAATAAAAATCTTATATAAGCTCCAAGAGTTAGGCATCTCTGTTATCGCATTTACTGGTGGAGAACCACTTTTAAGAAAAGATATATGTGAGATTATCTCCAAAATAGATGCTGATAAATCCTCAGTTATTTTATTTACTACAGGTTATGGGTTGACTAAAGAGAAAGCAGAGGAACTAAAACAAGCAGGTCTTTTTGGCGTTATTATAGGTTTAGAGCATACCAATAAAAAGATGCAAGATAAACTAAGAAATTACGATGACTCATATGAACGAGCATTAGAAGGTATAAAAAACGCTAAAAATTCAGGGCTGTACGTTGGCATTTCTACAGTTGTTACAAAAGAAAGAATTAAAACAGGGGATATCTGGGATTTTATCAAATTCGCTGGAAAACAAGGAGCAGATGAAGTGCTTATTCTTGAGCCAATACCTGTTGGAAAAATTATGAATAAAGATGAAGTCATTCTAACAAATAAAGAGAGAAATCATCTGGTAAACATACAAAAAAAAGTAAATAAAAAGAAAAGATATCTGAGAGTACTTTCGTATCCATATCGAGAAAGTAAACAGTTAATAGGGTGTTGTGGAGGTTATCAATACATACACGTCACCGCAAGTGGCAATATCTGTCCTTGTTCATTTACTCCTCTTTCATTTGGCAATGTAAAAAAAGAAGAAATGAGTGTTATCTGGAAACGGATGAATACCGTTTTCAATACTCCTGAGGCAGATTGTTTTATGGTAAAAAATTATAAACATATATCAAAACACTTAGATGATGGTTTTATAAATCCTGAAAAATCTGTTCAGTTATGTAGTAGCTGCAAAATTCATAATCTTCCTCTGTTTTATAAAAAATTAGGTGTGAAATAAAATGATAAATGTGATCTAATGCAAAAGATGAATTCTAACATAATAATGATAATTTTACTTGTTGTAATAGGAGTTTATTTTGTTCTTAGCAAAATTTTAAATATTCCGCTTTCAGAAACGTTATTTATTATAGTGTGTATTTTACTTTTTTTAGGTATTGTTTTAATTCATGGATGGAAAACATTGGGGCCTCGCGATTTACTCGTCTTTTTTTTAATTGCCTATAGCATACCTCTCCTCTATGAATATGCCAATGGATTAGGATTTGGTGGATTAGTGGGGTGTACGTGCATTTATAGTGATCTATTGGAGCCGAAATTCTTAGGTAAAGTCCCGTATGTCATACCGCTTGTCTGGGCAATCTCTCTTTACTGTACTTTCACGATGACAAATATCATTTTCAACAGGGTAAGGACAACTCACAAGTCCGAAGAGATGGTCTCCCTACAATGGTTTTTAAAAATTGTTGGAATGGGGATTGTAGCAGGTTTAATCATGGCGTCCTGGGATTTGATTGTCGATCCAGTAATGGTTGCAATGGGTGCTTGGAGTTGGCCAAATGGAGGATCATACTATGGCATCCCTATATGGAATTATGAAGTATGGATAGAAATCCCCGCAGTAACCTTTGTATTATATAGCGTTTATCTTTATATGATAAAGAAAAACCAGATTTACATAGAGGGAGAGAAACGATCGAGTTACACCCTTTTGGTGGTCGTCCTCTACCTAACTGCATTAATTGTCTATGGGATTTATGCGGTGTATGAACAGGTGATGTATGCAATTCCATGGGCTGTGATGACGATGGGATCATTTGCTGTTATTGTAATAATTCAGTTCTATCGATCGTATTTAAAAGTAGGAGAAGAGGTTTTTTCTGTTGAGTGAAGCAGACCTGGCGGGTTAGAAATAATTTATAGGAGAGACATTGCATTTAAAGCACCTATTTTTTATTGCCTGAAACTATCTGTTGGAGCATTTGATTAATTTACTTAAGTAAAATTAAACACTATTTCTATGTAAATACTAGCCATTAAAGGTTTTTTTCCGCATCTTATTTGATTTGTTGTTTACAGTTTTTGACATGATTTTAATCTGGTCAGTTAAGCGGACCATTGATTCTATTTATAGGAACTCATGTGAAAAGGTTGCCCGTGTCCCGGGTAAACTGTGTTTATTTCTAAACTTTTTACCTTATCGATGCTTTCATTTAACTCAGGTAAATTATCTACTAAGGAGTTGGGTTCAGGTTTCTTCTGATTAGTAAATAAATCGCCACAAAAAAGATTTTTGTCAGAAGTCAATATACCTATTGAACCTTTTGAATGGCCAGGAAGATAAAGGACTTTCCCATTAAGCCCATATTTGGATAAATTTGAATTTTCATCAAGTTCAAAATCAGGTTTAAATCTTCTTATTTTGAATAATAAATTAACCAATTTCTTAATAAATATATTTCCGGTCTGTCTATTCCAAAACATATCTCCGTATTCAACCATTCCAACATCATAGTGATGCATTGCAATTATGGTATCATATTTTTCACGAAGATAAGCACAATTTCCGGTATGGTCAAAATCTCCATGAGTTAAAATTATTAAATCAAGATCTCCCGGTCTACAACCTTTACTTACAAGATCTTGCTCAAGTTTCCTTCTCTTAGATTTCCCTCCAGTATCAATTAGAATAAAACCTTTATCTGTCTTGAGAAGGTAACAATTACCATTAAATCCACCCAAAATAATAGTCTTAATATCTTTAATCATGCAACTTAATTTTCCAATTTGTTTAAATAATTTTCTTATTGTATAATACCAATTACATCAAAAAAGAAAGCGGACCTGGCGGGATTCGAACCCGCGATCTGCAGCTTAGGAGACTGCCGCCCAATCCAGGCTAGGCTACAGGCCCAG
>CAYGVY010000058.1:0-7315 GCA_964353435.1 uncultured Thermoplasmatales archaeon
TGAGAAAAAAAAGAGAAAGAAGTTCTTCCATGACAGAATTATCATAGAAGAAAGATCACTCGTTCAATTGGTACGAATTGTTCTTGTTCACAATAATTTTTTCAGTAACCATCTTATCAAGAATTCGTCTCAGTCGCTTCTGTTCTATCCTAAATGTTTTTTTCAACTCTGATAACGACATTGTATCATTTAGTAAACACCGTAAAATCCTTGCTCGAATCTGCCGGTCTGAACCCTCAAACCTTGATTGCTGTGTTTTTGGTTTAATTCCTGTCTTCTGTGAGGTCAGATGAAGTGCGCCGTAATCCATTAATGCGTTATGCCAGTCCCGACTTTTTCCTATTGGAAGACATTTTTCCGCAAGCTTCCAGAGTTCTTTATCAGAAACCTTTTCAGGAAGATTAAATTCCTTAATGAATATCCGTCGGATGTTTGTATCAACCGTGACAAGATCAGCATTTGTTGAAAAGATTTGTACTGCTTGTAACGTGTATCTCCCGACACCAGGAATTTCTTTATACTGTTTCATCGCCTCCAACACATCATTGTCAAACTCAGTAACAATTTTTCGTGCAGCTTTATGCAGATTTATCGCCCGGGTGTTATATCCCAGACCCATCCATGCTTGTAAAACCTCAGCAAGCGATGCAGACGCAAGAGCGTGAATGTCCGGCCATCTGGTAATCCATTTCTCATAATACAGGATAACTCGATTCACCTGTGTCTGTTGCAACATGAGTTCAGAGAGGAGAATCTTGTACGGATCAGTCGTCTTTCTCCAGGGTAAATCGCGTTTATTTTTTTGATAAAAAGAAAATACTTTTTTTTGAAACTCTTGGATTCTCTCCGCTGAAAATACAAGAGAGTCACTCTTGGGAACAACGGTGATAGTAGACATACCTCTGCTTGATGAGCACCTACGTTATTAATATGATTTTTGGGCGTTTTTTATTTTGGCAAAGTTTTTGAATGTTTGCCGTATAAAGATATCCCTCATATGAAACGATATAACCTCAACCATCTGCAGAAACTTGAAGCAGAATCAATCTACGTCATCCGTGAAGTCGCAGCACAATTCGAACGACCGGTGTTGCTCTTCTCCGGTGGAAAAGATTCCATTGTGCTTGGGCATCTCTCCCGAAAAGCATTCTCCCCAGCGAAAATCCCATTTCCCTTTCTACATATCGATACCGGACATAATTTTCCTGAAGTACTCATCTTCAGAGATACGTTTGCAAAATACCTTGATATCCGACTACTCGTTAGCTCAGTTCAACGATCCATTGACACCGGACGCGTCAAAGAAGAAACAGGGAAATACGCGAGCCGGAACTATCTTCAATCTATCACGCTCCTTGACGCCATCCATGAATATAAATTCGATGCAGCAATTGGAGGTGGACGAAGGGACGAAGAAAAATCTCGGGCTAAAGAACGATTCTTCTCTCATCGAAACGACTTCGGACAATGGGACCCAAAAAACCAACGTCCAGAGCTCTGGGACGTTTACAACGGACGAAAACACATCGGAGAACATTTCCGAGTCTTTCCATTAAGCAACTGGACAGAACTTGACATCTGGCAATACATCCTAAAAGAACGAATTCAGATCCCCTCGATTTATTTATCACACAAACGGGATTGTATCATACGAGACGGTGTTATCTACGCGTACTCTGACTACCTGCATCTTGATGCCGCTGAAAAGAAAACATTACAACCCATGACCGTACGATTCCGCACCGTTGGAGACATGACCTGTACGGGAGCTATACAATCAAATGCTCTAACTTTAGAAGAGATCGTCCAAGAGGTTGCAGCATACCGTATCTCAGAACGAGGCACTAGAGCAGATGACCGACGATCGGAAAACGCGCTCGAGGACCGGAAAAAGGAGGGATACTTCTAACATGGAACAAAAAAGTTATCTCGACATGGATCTGCTGCGTTTTACAACTGCAGGTAGCGTAGATGATGGAAAAAGCACGCTTATCGGCAGGCTCCTCTACGACAGTAAATCCCTTTTCAATGACCAATTGGAAAGCCTTGAGCGATTAAGTGAACAACGTGGCGAAGAATTAAACCTAGCGCTCCTTACAGACGGATTACGTGCAGAGCGAGAACAAGGAATCACCATCGATGTCGCATACCGATATTTCGCGACTCCGGTACGAAAATTCATCATTGCAGACACCCCAGGGCATATCCAGTACACACGTAACATGGTCACTGGCGCATCAACTGCGAACCTTGCGTTAATCCTCGTGGACGCACGTAACGGGGTTACTGAACAAACCCACCGTCATATATTCATTGCCTCGCTTCTCCAGATCCCACATTTTGTCGTCTGCATTAACAAGATGGATCTCGTCAGCTACAAACAAGAGATCTACGACACCATTAAAAACGAAATAGAGGATTTCATCTCAAAGCTCACGATCCCTGATATCACGTTTATTCCTATCAGCGCGTTACTTGGCGATAACGTGGTCCATGCATCAAATCAGATGAATTGGTACCACGGTCCAACCTTGCTGTACCATCTTGAAGACGTCCACATCGGCAGTGACGAAAACCTTGTTGACTGCCGGTTCCCAGTCCAATACGTGATCCGACCGCGATCCGACAAACATCATGATTACCGAGGGTACGCCGGAAAAATCGCAAGCGGCATCTTCAAACCAGGGGACCGGGTCACTGTACTTCCTTCCGGGTTTACGACCACCATCAAGTCGATTGAGACCCCACAAGGAGAAATCAATGAAGCTTTTCCCCCGATGTCTGTCGTTGTGCAACTCAAAGACGATATTGATATCAGCCGTGGGGACATGCTTGTTCGTGAGCATAACACCCCATTTATCGGCCAGAACCTTGATTTCATGGTCTGCTGGATGAATACAAAGCCATTAACCTCGGGAACCAGGTACATCATACGCCACACCACCAGAGAAACAAAAGGGATTGTCAAAGAGATCCAATACAAAATCGACATCAACACCTTACATCGGATACCCGAGGCTACACAACTGGGACTCAACGACATCGGACGTATCACGATGCGAACTGCGCAACCATTGTTCTATGATAGTTACCAGCATAATCGAGCCACCGGCAGTATAATCCTCATCGATGAAGCAACCAATGAGACGGTTGGCGCAGGGATGATACGAGAACCCTCCACCAAGGTTTCTGAAAAGAAAAAGAAGGAATAATATCTATGAAAAAACACCAGGGTTTCACCGTCTGGTTTACTGGGATCCCCTGCTGCGGGAAAACAACCATCGCAGACCAGGTTGCCATAGTTTTAAAAAAAAAGGATTACACGGTTGAACGACTCGACGGGGATGTCGTCCGCCTAGGTCTCACTAGTAATCTTGGGTTCTCAAAAAAAGATAGAGATGAAAACATCAGACGTGTCACGTTTGTTGCAAAAAAGCTCACACGAAATAACGTTGTGGTGCTCGCAACTTTTGTCTCACCCTATAGAGAACAGCGCAGGAATGCAAGAAAGGAAATTGAAAGATTCGTTGAAGTCTATGTACGATGTCCGGTAGAAATATGTATGAAACGTGACGTCAAAGGCATGTATCGAAAAGCCCTTGAAGGAAAAATCAAGCATTTCACCGGTGTTGACGACCCGTACGAAGAACCAGAGCATCCAGAGCTTATCATCAATACAGATACAGAGTCTGTTGAAGAGAGCGTCAAGAAGGTGTTGCATACAATAGAAGAACTTGGATATATCACATAATAAAGAAACGGCATGGGAATTAATCCCGATAACGAATTCATCCGAGAACTCCCTAAGAGTTTTCACAGAAAATGAAAAAAAACATGAAGCAAACGTTTACTATAATCCGAAACGATCCTTCAGATAGATATACAGAAAACGTCGTGCGAGCTTCCACCGATATTTCTTTATAGTATCCGTGTCGGTTATATGTTTTAACGCAATGTCGACGAGTTTTTCATCCTTCCCAAAAAGTCGTACAATGTTTTCCTTTTTTATGTCCCATAGTTTTGACAATTTGAAGAAACGCTTAAAATCAATTCCAAAATCATTTCTCCAAAGGGTCTGATATGACATCAGAACATTTTCGTTGGTAGCGCCAGTCTCTAAGGCTTCTCTGATGACATTTGCAGCGATTTCTCCTGATACCATCGCATTATAGATCCCCTCACCTGTGAGTGGATTGACCATACCAGCTGCATCTCAACAGAGAAAGACTCTCTCGAGAAAGGTATGTTCAACTGGGTGGGTTGGAAAAATCCCTCCTTTAAGATTATCGGCTTGTAGAGCAGAAGGTATTATGTTATTCTCTTTAAGAATTTTCAAATAATTTTGGTAGATTTTCTTCATATTTTTCTTCTGATTTTCTGGACCAATTACTTGTCGAAACTCGCAGACACTGATGTTGACATGTTCATTCTTTGGAAATACCCAACCATATCCTGCTACCCCCATGACGTTTAAATGGTAATGAACACGTCTTTTTTCGCTAAAAAACTGATCAAGCGTTGTTTTGCTTAGTGGATATTCTTGGACGACACATACACCGATATTATTGCAATTCTGGCGTTCTCCGAGTTGCTTACCAATCGAGCTCAACATTCCATCAGCAACGATCACATATTGCGATTCAATCTTAGTCCCATCAGAGAGGAAGAGATGCACGTTCTCCTGTCGGTATCTAAGCTTCAATTTTCTAAAAAATTTATTATGATTAATACATGCAGGGGAAGGGATTTGAACCCAAGTTTACCGGCATGATATTCATTGATAGATGATGATTTATTCCTGTTGGCATAAAAAGAGCAATCTTATAAGTAGTTAGTTGTTTTAAAATTGAAGTTGAGGGAAGAAGAACATGGTAAAAAAAGCAAGCAATAAAATCCAAACTCCTCAAATGGAGAAAGATATCGAGCGAACCAAAGATATTTCTGAGGCTTGGTTGCAGGGTGGAAAAGCAGTTGGAGAAATTGTTCGACTGAAGAAGAAAAAAAAGTAAAAATATAGTAAAATTCAACTTTTTCTCCTGTTAAAATAAAAAAGCAGGTTATAAATAATATAATCGTTTATGAGATAGTTGAAGAAAAAGTGGAAAGATGTGGATAATAAGTTTAGTAACAGGTTTATTTTCGTTTTTCATAGGTTTGATTATTAGAATTTTTAAAATGAGTTATCTTATTGCAGGTTATAATACAGCATCAGAAGAAGAAAAGAGGAAATATAATGAAGAAAAAGTAATAAAGTTTGTAAGTAATTTAATAATGATTTCTTCAGCATTTTTTATTATTGGAAGTTTATTATCTCTACTATTTGTTGCTATTCAAGAGACAATATTTTTTGGAAGCGTGATTTTTTTTACTGGATGTATAATTGGTGGAGTTATTTATTTTAATATAAGCGGTTATGCAAAAATTAAGGATTAAAAAAATGCAGGGGAAGGGATTGTAACTCAAATTTCAACTCATTTAATAATAAGAGGGTTAATTTTGTTACAATAAGGAGCAAAACATCCTTTTGAGCATTTTAATTTTAGAAGGTATTATAAATAATTAATTATTTCGGTATCGGAGTAAAAGAGGATAATTAATATGAAAAAGTTATGTTTAGGAATAATTCTGGTTGTGTTTTGTATTGTTGTTTCTAACATCGTAATAACACCACCAGTAAAGGCTGATGATCCTGTATTGACATTAACGTATGGAGAAGAACATAAAGATTATACTCTGGATGATTTGCTAGCATTTGATTCAATCACAGGCAATGGTGGTAGATTGAAGGTTACTGGTACAGTAATACCTCCGAATGAATATACTGGTGTTTTAATAACAACATTTGCACAAGAATTTACAGATATGTCTTCTCAATATAGTGTAACTGCAATATCTAGTGATGGATACATTATGAATTATACCTATGATGAATTACAAGGGGAGGTTATGGTTTATGATAATCAAGGAAACGAAATAGGTGTTGGAGGTGTTTCTATGGTACTTGCAACAAAGGAAAATGGACAAATAGGATACGATGGTTCTTTACGAATTGTCTTTATTAACCAAGAACAAAATCCACCCATTACATTTTCTGCCTTATGGGCAAAGTATGTTGTAGAACTTAAATTTATCCCTCCACCAACAATAACAATTAGTGGTCCAACGAATGGAAAAACAGGAGTAGAATACGGATATACATTTGTTGATACAGATCCCAATGGTCATGATGTTTATCTCTGGATTGAATGGGGAGATAATACAACAGAACAAAACGGTTGGATAGGACCATATGCCTCAGGAGAGGAAATAAAGATAAATCATATATGGAGTGACAAAGGAACGTACAGTATCAAAGCTAAAGCTAAAGACAACATCAGTGGTCTTGAGAGCGATTGGGCGACTCTTACCGTAACAATGCCATGCTCCTATAAACCAATACCCCAGCTATTTGAACGATTATTCCAGCGGTTCCCCCATGCATTCCCGCTCTTACGACAACTCATGGAATATTAAGCAGCATCTCTCTTTTTTCCTTTTTTTAAATATGTTTTTAAGGATGGAATAGTTACAAAACAACAGTGTAGAGGTAAAGGTTATTCGAAAAATAACAACAGGAATAATAATTTTAATAATGGTTTTCACTGGATTTTTTAGTGGTTGTAATGAACAGAATCGAAATCAAGGTTTAAATGAAAATACTTCAAATAACAATACCTCACTTCAAGAAAACCAACCACCCAAAGCATCTTGTTCAGCAAATACTACATTCGGATACGTTCCATTGACTGTATCATTTCAAGGTTCAGGGACTGATACTGATGGCGTGATTATTTCATACTATTGGGATTTTGGTGATGGTAATACTGTAATCGAACAGAATCCAAAACACATCTATAATTATACCGGAACATATACAACCATCTTAACAGTCTCTGATGACGATGGTGCAAGTAATAATGATACTATAGAAATTAGGGTTATGTCAAAGTCGAACAATCCACCAATAGCTGATTTCACCTACAGTCCTTCTTCACCGAATGACTTGGATATTATCCATTTCACCGACCAGTCAACAGACAGTGATGGGACGATTGGTTCTTGGAGCTGGGATTTTGGTGATGAAGGTACATCAACCCTGCAGAATCCTACGTATGAATATACTGCTGATGAGACGTACCATGTGACACTTACCATTATCGATGATGATGGTGCAAGTAATTCTATATCAAAAGATATGGTTGTGAATAATGTTCCACCAACAGCTGATTTCACCTACAGTCCTTCTTCACCGAATGACTTGGATATTATCCATTTC
>CAYGVY010000059.1:0-7139 GCA_964353435.1 uncultured Thermoplasmatales archaeon
AATCTTTAATGTTAAAGTACAAGTCTGATTCAAAGCCTTTATCATAGATGGTTCCAATCAATTCATATAATTTAGTTTCGAAGAGAGTTTTGGTCATGGGACGCTGGTTTTGAATCCGGTTCATTGCGATATCATCACTGCGTTGCCAACCATTGATCGCGTCGATTTTGTTTGCTGCAACGATAAATGGTGTTTTGTATTGACGGAGAATGGTGATGGATTCATGGGTTTGCGGCCGAAACCCTTCATTAATATCGACGACAAGGATCGCAAGGTCGGCAAGGGAGCCACCACGGGTTCGTAAGGTGGTAAACGCATGATGTCCTGGTGTATCGATAAACAAGAGGCCAGGTACAGAGAACTTCTTACTCCTAAGAAGATGACCACACATTGAGTAAATCGCATCAATAGGAACTTCGGTTGCACCGATATGTTGAGTGATAGCTCCTGCTTCTCGTGCGGCAACAGTTGAGCCTCTGATGAAATCCAACAGCGATGTTTTTCCATGGTCGACATGACCCAGTACACTCACGATGGGTTGACGGGTATGTTTAGAAAGGATGGTCATTGCCATTCACCTTGTTTCAAACGCCGTAGATAAAACCTGCTTTAAAAACATATGGGTAATGAAAATAAGTAATTTTATGATATTCTCCTGAAAAAAAATGTTCTTACGGTAATTCTAGTGTTGCGTGACGGGAACGCATCGATTCTTCAGTTTCTTTTTTATTTTTCATGAGCTCAGCAATGATACCGTCGAGGAGAATCCATGCGCTTGCCTCAAATAAGGTCCCAAGAGGAGCGAATTGTTTCCGTTCTTTCTCTGTGCAGTCAGCTGCAAGGACGATTGCGATATCAGCGAATTTTATGATCCGCGAGTTTTTCTTCCCAGTAACGACCACAAGTTTAGCCCCTAGTTTTTTTGCTATCTCCGCGGTCATGACCGCAGGGATGGTTTCTCCTGAACCAGATACGATAAATACGAGATCGCCTTTTTTCACTGGTGCGCCGATGGTTTCTCCGATGACAAAGGTCTGGAATCCGAGGTGTACAAGTCTGATGGCAAATGCTTTGGCGACAAGACCAGAACGTCCTGCTCCATATAAAAAAACACGGTTTGCTTTGAAAAATGAGACAATGATTTTTTTTATATCCTCTTTGGTTACCTTATCAAGGATATCTATGGTCTTTCGTTGGATGTAATCAAGTGATCCGCGAAAAGTATCTGGGTTGTTCATTTTTTTGTGACCTCAGAGAGATCTTTGTAATAGCCGGTTTCTTTGCCGGTTCTTTTCATGATCGCTTTTTCCACTTGAAGGCGGATGTAGACTGCGTCATGTTCTAGCAATGGTGATTCTGAAATGAGGGTGACATTGAGATTTCGGTCAAGAATAACCTCGATGAGAGGCGCCAACGGCATATCTCCTTTTTTAATCGGGACGTGGTATAACTCGTTCCCGTTTTCATAGAGGACACCGGTGATATGGATTAAGTAGTGTCGTAACCGTAAGGGTTTGAGTGTGTCAAAGATTGCTTCGAAATCTTCTCGTTGTTTAATACACCCGTTTCCACGGGCATGAATGTGACCAAGATCGAGGACGGGGACGACTTCTTTGACGTGTTGACAGACTTCGACAATTTCATCAATGCTGCCGAAGACTTTTTGTTTCCCCATGGTTTCCATCGCAAGTTTGGTTTTAAGTTTTTGTTTTTTGAACATGCTGACAAGTTTTTTTGAGTTTTTGGTTATAAGTTTCATTGTTTTTTTCTGGCTATGCTCTGCATAAAACCCTGGGTGGATAATCAGTGTTTTTGATCCGATGTTATTAGCCATTTCCGCTGATTTCATGATTTTTTCATAACTCATGGTGATTTCTTCGCGGTCACCAGCTAGATTCAAGTAATACGGTGCATGGACATGGATTTCGATGTCGTTTTTCTGTGCGTAATCTTTGATGAATAATGCTTCTTCTTCTGATAGAACATATAATCCGCGGACGAATTGTATTTCAATGGCGTTTAAATCAAGACTTTTATGGGTATAAACAATCCCGTCCTTGTTAGTACGTCCTTTGCAGGATAAAGGGATGCCAGCTTGCCCTATTCGTATCATTTCATCTTCCTCCATTTTCGTTTCAATGAACGAATGGTTGTCCTTGTTGATAAAAAATATATTATGCGAGTTCCTCCAAACGACTCATGATATTCCAGATGAGCGTTCGACCATGTAGTGGAATATTTGGATCGTTTGCGAGTTCGTCAAGAATTGAGGTTGCAGAGGCAACACGGAGGTCAATAGGGTCGTCTGGTTTTCTCAGGATTTGTTTGACTTCTTCTGCCCCTCGTCTGATGTTTCTTGGGATAGAGTTATCCTCACTAATCATATTTAAACCATCACAAATCTGATCGATTTTTTTAGTATCATCGGGCATAAATAGTCACCCCTAGACTTGACGGTAATCACAAAGTGAGATAAAAATATTTGGGCTAGTCTTTGAGATACTCTGCGTTGAGTATTTTGAGGATATCCGCAGCGATGTTCTTCCCTATCCCCTGGATCTGGCAGAGGTCGTCTTCAGATGCGTTGGCAAGAGACCTGATGCTGCCGAAGTGCTGCAGGAGACGTTGTGCAAGAACTGCTGAAATGTTTGGTAGACCTTCGACGAGGAATTGTTGATGTTCAGAAATAGTTTTTGCTGTTTTTTCTCCTCGTATAGCAATTGCCTTATCTCCTTCTTTTTGTTCCCGGTGAGCCATGACGGCAAGGAAGTCTGCGGTTTCTTGCGGGGTATGGGTGCTGATGATAGGGATGCCGAAGTCTACGATGATTGAGACAAAGCTGCCGAAGATCGCGTTATGACTGATGTTTCTCTTGGTAAGAAGGCCATCTCCTTCAACAAGTAACAGTGGTCTGGAGTATGTGGTTCGTAGGTTTTTCATTTGGACAAAGAGTTTTCCCTCTATGAGTGAATTGAGGAAATCATCCACGGTTTTTCGTTCGACGCCGATGCGGGAGGAGATGATGTAGTCTCCAACGTCGAGTTGTTGAGGTTCAACGATGATGTCTTTTTGTGAGAGGAATCGCATGACGGGGGAGCGGGATTCTCGATGGTCAACGATGATTTTGACATTCGTTTTTTTAGAATATTCATCGAGTTTTTTTTGGTTTTCTTGGTGAAGTGCAGTTTGGTAGACCGCAGCAGGGTCTTGGAGTTTTTTGCGGAGTGCAGTTCTGAGTATTTCGAGTTCACTGTGCATCCTGCGTTCTTTTTGTCGGCTAGACCAGTAGTATGCCTCGTCTGGTGTTCCTTTGGCGATAAGAATAATGACTTTCCCCGCCATTTGTCGTGCAGTTCTGCCTTTGCGTTGGATGGTACGTATCTCTGAGGGAACAGGTTCATAGAAGACCACAAGGTCTGTTGAGGGGATATCAAGTCCCTCTTCAGCTACAGAGGTTGCGATGAGGACGTTGTATTCATCTTTTTTGAATCTTCTGATGATATCGATTTGTTCTTTTTGTGTGAGACCTTTATCGTTTTCTTTTCCAGCTTGTCCAATGAATCTAACTGGTTTTGCTATCGGTATCTTTTCAAGTTGTTTGAGGACATAAAGGGAGGTGTCTCGATAGTGGGTAAAGACGATGATTTTTGATTCTTTCTTGAGGGTGAGTTGTTCTTTGACGATGGTGACGATTTCTTGGATTTTTGGATGTTCGATTTTGAGAGCTTTGACATAGGCGATTGCTTCGAGGACGTTGGGGTCTTTCATGATATCTCGGGAGGCTTTGCTTCCGCCTTTTGAACTTGCCTCAGTCGCCATGCGGGAAACGTAGCTGCTAAGGGCGTTGACTCCTTGAGTTTGAAGAAGTTCAATGGCGTGTGCAAGTTTCATGGCCGCGTTTTGCGCAGAGGCTGCTTTGAACAGGGTTTGTGATGGTTGCGGGTTGGAACGTAGTTCTAATTGTATTTTTTGTTGGACTTCTAAGAGTTTTTTTCGGTTGATAAGTGCTAATGAGGCTGAGTCAAGGACACCAATATTTTTTAGGGTGCTAAGCCGTTCAGCGAGTGCTTTTCTGAGGAGTTGGAGCGTGTAGTTGAATTCGGGGGGAAGTGGGATATCTCTCCATTTGATGTCGAGGTCATGTACGTAAGGTCTGACGTCCTGGTCTATTTTTGTTCGTATCTCAATGTTGGTGATTTCTAGGTTTTTACAGACTTCTAGGATTTCTGAAAGGTTGTTTCCTGGAGATGCTGTCATGCCAAGGCAGCGTCGTTCGCTTTGTTGTTTCTTGAACATGTCTGCAATGAAGACGTATGAGTAGTTTCCTGCCGCGCGGTGTGCTTCGTCAAAAATAATACGAGATGTTTTGGATAGATCGTAACGTCTTGCAATTAGGTCGTTTTCAATGACTTGTGGGGTGGATACAATGATTCGTTTGCTGTTCCAGAGTTCTATTCTTTTTTTTGGGGGGACTTCACCGGTGAAGACCGCGACGGTATCGTCAAGGGTAAGAAGGTCGGTAAGAGACTGTGCGTGTTGGTTCACGAGCGGTTTTGTCGGGGAGAGAAATAGAATATTGTTGTTATTTTTTGCGAGTTCTTTTGCGATAACAAGCAGTGCGATGATGGTTTTTCCCATACCAGTGGGAAGCACGACTAGGGTACTTGCATTAGCTGCAGAGTTTGCGATATTATACTGATACTCTCGTCGTTCTACGGAATTTGGTTTGATAAAGTCATGCTGGACGTACACAGAATTGACATGGAATCAGAGTTTTTGTATGTTTGGGGGGAAGGTAATATGATGACCACTCAGCTCGCCCATTTCTCAGCATGTTGCAGCACTCAGTGTGAGATAGTTTTTCATCATTGTGGTCAGTTGTTCTCATGGCGTGGGAATTTTTAATTGTTTCTAAGCGGGTGTAAAGAGTTTTTCCAAATGTTTAAATGAATTGAAGTGATTCTCTATGGTGGTGGCGATGGAGTTCCTTTCGATTTCAGTTCCGTTGTGGGCGGTTTTTCTGATTTTGTTGATCGTGTTACTTCTCATCTGGCAGTTTTTACGGTTTACGTTGCGGCTGTTGTTGTTTTTTGTGCTTTTTTTTGTGTTGTTGATAGGGCTGGACATCATTGGAGTTTTTAGTTGGATCCAAGATAATATTCTTTCGTCGTTTCTATAGATGAAAAAATGGAAACAAGTCTTATTTTAGGTGCCATAAAACATTGCTCAGTTCCCCGATCTGTTCCGGGGTGAGTTCCTCGACTCGCTGATCAAGATACGGGAGTTGCTCGAGGTTTCCATACAATGCCTTAATCGTATATCTGATCTTTTTTCTCCGATGGTTAAACAACTGTTTCGTGAGCTCAAAAAAAAACCGCTCATTTTCAACATTGAACATGGGTTTCTCGCGAGGGGTAAGTTCGACAATAGAGGAATCGACTTTAGGTGCTGGAGAAAAGCAGCTTCGGGAGACGTCTTCCAAAATCCGACAATGTGCCTTATAGGAGACACCAACAGTGAGACGTGAATATTCCTTTTTCCCAGGGACTGCCACGAGACGTTCAGCAAAATCCTTCTGATAAATCAGAATGGCTCTTGAAAAGGAAGATTCCAGGAATTTAAACGTGATTGGTGACGATATCTCAAAAGGGAGGTTTGAGACGATCTTCGAAAACCGCGGAAGTGTCTGGAAATTAACAGAAAGAGCATCTCCAGAAATAAGGGTCACGTTCCCCGGAAGAGTTGTTTTCAATTTGTCCACAAGTCGTTGGTCGATTTCTATTGCGATTACTTGTTTTGCTTTCTGTGCTAATAAACGAGTAATAACTCCTTGTCCAGGACCAATCTCGAGAACAATGTCATCTTTGGTGAGCTCCGCGTATCCAACTTCGCGGTTGGCAACTGACAGATCAATAAGAAAGTGCTGCCCAAAACGCTGTTTTGCCATTCTCTCAGTATTGTTGGTCCCGTGTCAACGGCAGGCGGGTGAAAACACGGTATTTCTGATTCGGATCAGTTAATTCTAACTCGATACGTTTGGAGATAAGTTTATCTGGTGATCTCAGAAAGTCAATACGGTCTTGCATCTCCTTGAAGGTGGTGAATGGTTTCTTTTTTCGTTCATCAAGGATTTCTAACATCATCTTCTTCCCTAGACCCGGGAGGAGCTCAAGAACATGGTATCTTGTTGAGATGGCGGATGCCTCGTTGAAAAATTTTACATACCGTGCCTCATTATTATGAACAATATCTAATAGTACGTACGGGAGTTCCCCATGCGCAGTCGAGGTGAGATCCTCAAAATTGACGCGCCCTTTGATTTTCTCTATTTTGGTTCGCATCGTTGGGTCTTTGCCGACATAGATACGTTCACCAGTGGTGAATGTCGCATCTCGCTTCGGTATCAATTCAAGAAATGTGTACTGGCTTTCCCCGATGCCGTAGACCACTGGGTTTCTCTTAAACGCAGGGAGATCCCCGCGTCCTTTTGCCAAGTAATCTAAGACATAGACATAATCTTCCATGATAACCAACCCCCACCACTATTCAACAGAATGTTTTTTTACTGTCTCCAGGACGTTTTTTATTTCCTTATCGTTCGGCGTATAACGCTCTTTAGCAAAAATAGCTTTCACATCATCCTCAGCATTAGGAAGTATGTCCGCTATCTTGTACGCATGAATTTCTTCGACATGATCAAGTTTCATTAACTCAGTGATTAAATCCTTGGTTTGTTTCGCAGAGAGTTTTGCAAATTTTTCTGCGTGCTCCAAGGCGATTTTCTGCTCATAAAGGAGCTCTTTTCGTTCCTTACTGATTTTCTTAAGTATGTTTTTAACTTCTGCTAGGGAAACAATTTTACCGGTTTCTTCTGTTGAAGTTTCCATTTACGTTACTCTCCCCAAATGCTCTGGTAGCACAATGAGTGTTTTATGTTTCTTACCAACCGTGACACCAACGAGGTAGGCGTCGCCTTGCATGCCTTCAATTTTTCCGGTACGTCCTTGGAACCGTGGATGCGGCATGCCTTTGTGCACCGCAGAGTCAATGTCAATGCTGACGCAAACTCCAACTTCAAATTGTTGTAGTGCTCTGGTTATAGAGGAAACACCGCGCGTTCGCGGTTTTTTTCTCATGAT
>CAYGVY010000060.1:0-7027 GCA_964353435.1 uncultured Thermoplasmatales archaeon
TTCGTCCAACCAGACGCACTCCAATATATTTCCTCAAAAGAAAACCCGGATGATTTTGCTACCTTTCTCATTAACAGCCTGAGAGAATACCCGTTGTTCCTCGCTGTTGAAACCATCAAAAACATCGAAGAATCAACACAACAACTCAAAGAAAAACCAGCACCAACACCAGTGATCCCCCCCTCAGCACCACCCACGCCCCCTGTTGAAAAAACGATCGAGAAAGAGTTCCAAAAAAAGATGCTTTCAAAAATTTACAGCGAATCCACCTTTGCCAAAGAAACGAGCGACGAGGAAGACGAAGAAGAAACAGAAGAGGACGAGAAACCCACAGAAGAAAAAAAACCAATGCAACCCATCGAGATAAAAACAGTTAAAGGCTGGAAACCACTCGCCAGAGACTACGAATCAGAAGTACGCATCATCAACGACATCACCGGAAAACGAACAAGCGAGGGAACCACCCAAGACTTCGTCAGTTTATTCAAAGACAGATACCAAGCGATACGAAAAATCCTCTGCAGCCAACGACGAGAAATCGCACAATACATCCCTATCAACCGCATTCGAAAAACAATGACCGATATTCAACTCATCGGCATCGTAAAAAACGTGAAAACAACACATAACGGACACCGACTCATCGAAATCGAAGACGACACTGGTTCTGCAACCCTCATGGCGCTGAAAACAAACACGGAAACAATGCAACAGGCAAATGAAATCATGCTCGATGAAGTGATCGGTGTCGTAGGAAAAATCAGTAAAACCGGTGACCTGATCATTGTTCAAAACATTATCTACCCGGATATAAAACTCCACCATGAACGCAAACGAACAGAATCCCCCCTCTGCGTCGCGTTTCTCTCCGATGTTCACATGGGGAGCAATATGTTCATGGAATCAGAATGGAACATGTTCCTCCGCTGGATCAACGGGGACCTTGGGAACTCCCGACAACGAGACGTCGCAAGCAAACTCAAATATCTCGTGTTACCCGGCGATCTTGTCGACGGCATCGGCATTTACCCAAACCAGGAAAAAGAACTCACCATCAGTAATATCTACGAACAATATCAAGCACTCGCAAAGCAGTTCGAATACATCCCTGATCATATCACGGTCATCCTCCAACCAGGGAACCATGATGCCGTACGACCAGCAGAGCCACAGCCCGCGTTTGAAAAAGAGATTCGCGATCTGTTCTCAGGAAAAGAATTTATTTTCATCGGAAACCCCAGTTATTTCTCCCTTCATGGAATTGAGATCCTCTCGTATCATGGTCAAAGCCTGTTAGATTATTCAACGAACATCCAATCACTCAACTACAACGAGCCAACCGAGGTCATGAAAATCATGCTCAAGAAACGACATCTTTCACCAACCTATGGGGGGTACACGCCGCTTGCCCCAGAGCATGAGGACTATATGCTCATCAGTCAAGTCCCTGATATCTTTGTGACCGGACATGTTCACACCTCCTTTATCGACAACTACCGGGGAGTAACGCTCATTAACGCGTCGAGCTGGCAGTCGCAGACCTCCTATCAAAAGATGATGAATTTCGTTCCCGATTCCGGAAAACTCCCCATCGTAGATCTGAAAACCGGGAACGCCACGACCATGGATTTCAGCAAAGCATCTGCATGACCCAAGAAAAAAACATCTGTCTTTTTTGAGTAAGAATACAAAACTTTAAGTGAGTTTGCGCCATGTAGAATTTGTTTATTTTCAGAGCATGAGAAACATGGATGGGGAGTTATCCAGAGATATCGCTGCAAGCCCGGCTATGCGCGCGTATTTTAACCAGCTTCAGCACGATATCGACGCCTGCTACAAAATAGCAAATGCCGCACGAAAAACAGGCTATGACCCAGAAACTACCGTAGAAATTCCCCAAGCTCTCGATCTCGCTTCACGTGTAGAACAACTGGTAGGACCAGAAGGGATAGCACCGAAAATCCGTGAAGCAACAAAACGGATTGGAAACCGGGAATTAGTCTCACTGGAAATCGCGCGAATGATCGTCGATAAGAAAACCTATACTTTTAATAGCATCGAAAAAGCACTTGATCAAGCGGTACGAACAGGACTTGCCATTCTCACCGAAGGAGTCTTGGTTGCCCCGCTGGAGGGCATCGCAGAGGTACGACTCGGGCGGAACAACGACGGGACCAATTATGTTGACCTGTATTTTTCAGGACCCATCAGAAGCGCGGGAGGAACCGGTCAAGCAATGAGCGTGCTTATTGCTGATGTGATACGACGTGACCTCGGTATTGGCAGCTATGTAGCAACACAAGGAGAAATCGAGCGGTTAAAAGAAGAAATCCCGTTGTATAAAAGAGTTCAGCATTTACAATACCTCCCTTCTGTCGATGAAATTGATCTGATTATGAAAAACTGCCCAGTCTGTATCAATGGTGAAGGAACCGAAGATGAAGAAGTCGCCGGATACCGGGATTTACCACGGGTTGGAACAAACCGACTGCGAGGAGGAGCATGTCTCGTTATCGCAGAAGGACTCTGCCTGAAAGCACCGAAAATCTACAAACACATAAAAAAAATGAAGTTAAAAGGATGGGAATTCCTCGAGACGTTTGTAAGTAAGGGAACGGATCTCACAAATGATACGGGAGCTATCCCAACGATACCTCCGTCCTCGAAGTATATCGGTGAAGTAATCGCAGGACGACCAGTATTTTCGCATCCATCAAGGGTAGGGGGATTTCGCCTCCGCTACGGACGGGCACGCACCGCTGGGCTTGCGTCCACCGCGATTAACCCAGCAACCATGTTTCTGCTGGATAGTTTCATCACCGTAGGAACCCAGATGAAAACAGAGCGACCAGGGAAAGGAACCATTGGAACCCCCTGCGATCAGATCGAAGGCCCGATCGTATTACTCCAAAACGGGGATCTCATTCAGATTAACGATGTGAAAAATATCCGCAGTGATGTAAAAAAAATCATTGATCTTGGTGAAATCCTCATCCCCTTTGGGGAATTTATCGAGAATAACGCGCTGCTCCCTGATGCATCGTATGTGTATGAATGGTGGGTGCAGGAACTCCAACAAGTGGTTGGCTGTATCCCAACGAGTTATGCTACCCGCGATGTCGGAGAAGCAGACCTTCGACTTCAACAGAAAATCGACGAGGATTATGGACGACACGTTGATGTGCATCATCCCTTACCACAGGAGGCGTTCGCACTCGCAGAACGATATCATGTCCCCTTACATCCTGATTATAACCTCTTCTGGCATGATCTCCCCATAGACGATGTCGTAAAACTAATAACCTACGTAAAAGAACACGGAAAACTCCTGCTCGAGAATGAAGAGCAGCTTTTCCTTCCGAACAACCCAGAGATTAAAAACATCCTCATTGAACTCGGTACGCTCCACAAAGTCCGAGAAGGATCGTTTCTGTTCGATCACTATACATACCCGCTGATCCGCTGTTGCGGCCTTGACATCAAGCAAGGACAGCTCGTACCAACAGACCGGTGGGTTCTGCCTACAAAAGGAGAAACAACGTTATCCTTCGTATCAAAACTCGCAGGAGTACAGATACGCGCTCGTGGGCCGTTCCGCATCGGAACACGTATGGGGCGACCAGAAAAAGCATCCCCTCGAAAGATGCGACCACCACCACATGTCCTCTTCCCGCTTGGGGATTATGGGGGAAACCAACGACTGGTGAAGACCGCTGCGGAGAATGTTACCATCGAAGTTGAGGTAGGGAAACGACGATGCACGAAATGTGATAAAACCACATTCCATCTGGTCTGCACCTGTGGCGCTCATACCGAAGTACTTGAAGGAAAACTAGAGAAGCAGATGATTAATCTGTCCGAGGAACTTGAGAGAGCACAGAAAAATGTCAAGGAGCATATCCTTCCAGAGACGATCAAAGGCGTTATAGGAACGATTTCGAAACACAAAACCCCGGAGCCTCTGGAGAAAGGGATTCTGCGTGCAAAACATAATGTCTACGTGTTTAAGGATGGGACGATCCGGTTTGATATGACGGATGCACCATTGACACATTTCAAACCAAAAGAAATCGGTGTCCCGTTGAAAAGAGTAAGAGACCTTGGTTATACAAAAGACTATCTGGGCAAGGAGTTGGAAAACGAGGACCAGATCTGTGAACTGAAAGTGCAGGACGTCGTTGTCAGCACTGCATGTGCTGATTATTTTATACAAGTATCAAAATTTATTGATGATTTATTGACGAAGTTTTATAGTATTGATCGGTTCTATAAGGTGAAGAAAAACCAGGATTTAGTCGGTCATTTGGTCGTCGGGCTTGCACCGCATACCTCTGCAGGTGCTCTGGGGCGAATCATTGGGTTTACTACTGCACAAGTATGCTTTATGCATCCATTTTTTCATGCAACAAAACGAAGAAACTGCCTCGCACCAGAGACTTCTATTTATCTGATGGATGGTGTAAAACCAACGTCGATGCCACTTCAAGACCTCTATAAAAATACATCATCTCAGGAGCATATCGTTGATTCATTCGGGACAACACAGAAACAGGTAAACGGTATTCGCACATTTTCGTGCAATCCTCATACAGGAAAGACAGAAATTCGAAAGGTAATCTCTGTTTTAAAAACACCAGCACCACGACACCTTGTAAAAGTTACCTCAAAATCTGGAAGAACCTTTACATCATCACCGGCCCATCGAATTGTCGTATGGCAGAACGGAGAACTAAAAACAAAAAAAATCATTGAAGCTACATCTGATGATTGTTTCCTTATTTCACAAAAAATACAACCAAAGGAAAACAATGTTGATAACATCGATTTACTTATCGAATTTCTCCATAAAAACAATAACGATATTGTTGTCCGTGGAATTGAAGGAGTTACTAGACAATGCGTTCAAGACCTTGGAGGATTATCTCCTGCGGTCACACAATTAAACCTCAATAAAAAAACCTTTTCAAATTATATTTATCGGGATAGCATACCACTGACCGTTCTCCTCCATTTACTCCAGTTATGTCATCTCGATGTACGAGCAATCCCAAAGGATTGCTGGCTTGGAGTAAAACGAAATGATATGAAAATACCACGGATGATCCCTGCCAACGGCTCTCTGATGAGACTTCTTGGCTATTATCTTGCAGAGGGACATGCGCGACAAACAAAGAAAGAATGCTATCAGATATCGTTTGCTGCAACTGAACAAGAGATTCGTACCGATATCACCAATTGTATTCGCGACGTTTTTCATGTCCATACGTATATTGATGAACATGGTATAACCATCTCTAATCGATTAATTTATGAATTCTTTGTTCACATTCTCGAGGTTGGGAGCAATGCGAAAAATAAACAAATCCCCTCGCAACTCACAGCGTTACCGATAACAAAGATGAGAGAACTCTTATGTGGGTATTTCGCGGGTGATGGATCCGTTGAGAAAAACCGACTTCATGTCACCTGCTGCTCGGTCAATCGTAAACTCCTTCAAGATATTGGTTTTCAACTTCTTCGCTTCGGTGTATTTTACCGGATAAAAGAAGAAAAAAATAAACCTGCTGGTGGATTAGTAAAAACATTCTACGAAAAAAAGAACCTTTCACCGGTGTTCGACATTTATTATCTTTCCATTCGCTCTTCGTATGCCCGTAGATTTGCAGAGCGTATTGGATTTTCTCTTCAGAGAAAACAACAGGCACTGGAGGCTGCTCTTTGTAAAGAAAGAAAACCAAGAGTTGATATGTTTGGTGATTTTATTCTTGATAGAATTAAGCAAATAACCCCTGTCATCTCTGATACGAATTTTCTTTACGATGTGGAAGTCGAAGGTGTACATAATTTCCTCATTAATGATGCTCTTCTGTCTTCAAATTGTGATGGCGACGAAGATGGTCTCATGTTGCTCATGGATGCGTTATTGAATTTCTCCCATGCGTACATCCCTGATAAACGTGGGGGAAAAATGGATTTGCCCTTAATTCTCACCACTCGTCTTGATCCCTCCGAAGTGGATAAAGAGGCACATAACCTAGATACTCTCGGGCGATATCCTTTGGAATTCTATGAGGCGACATTGAAGCATGAACATTCGAAGAATCTTGAGTCAAAGATGGGATTGGTCGCAGCACGACTCGGCACAGAATTACAGTACGAGCAGTTTTGCTTCACGCATGATACCAACAATATCTCGGAAGGACCACGAGAATCGCTCTACAAGACCTTGAAGACTATGATGGAGAAGATGAACGCGCAACTCAGCCTTGCCGCTAGGATCAGGGCGGTGGACGAAGCAGACGTTGCGTACAAGGTCATCGAACGACACTTCTTACCAGATATCCTGGGGAACCTTCGGGCGTTCAGTAAGCAATCGGTTCGCTGTCCCTTATGTAACACGACGTATCGACGTATACCTCTGCAAGGAATCTGCACAAAATGCAACGGGAAGTTAACCCTTACGGTCCATCAGATGTCTGTCAAGAAATATCTGAATATCTCAAAGGAGATCGCGGAGAAATATAACCTCCCGGTCTATGCTCGTCAGAGAATCGCCCTTGTGGAGAAATCTATTGATTCAACGTTTATGAGCGATAAGGTAAAAAACACAAAATTAAGTGATTTCTTCTAAGTGTTGTCTGAAGCATAATGTTCATATATCTATTCGCTCATGCTCTTTGCAGGTTGGTGCTTATGAGCGAGAACCCGATCCTTCCCGTCGATAAAAAAACATGGAACAAATGGTTGTTCTACATAAACGTGATTATTTTCATTATTGTCGCTGTGTTCATTTATCTGTTGATCATTGATTCGTACAAGGCAGGAAGCATATCCGCGCAAAATAATACAAATCTTCTCTCAAATGCATGGATCATGGTTGTCCGTGATATTGCTTTCCTGGTTGCAGGCCTTGTCATCATCTTCTTCCAATTATTTAGCTACTATAAACAGCTTAGTCGTCGTTCCTGGTAACAATGGCGAAAGGTGTAGAATAGACCGGGGAGTTAGGCGTTCCCTGTAACCAGAA
>CAYGVY010000061.1:0-7007 GCA_964353435.1 uncultured Thermoplasmatales archaeon
GTCAGTCGTATCTTCTCAGCACCAATAGAAAGTATCACTTCTTTTTTCTTGATGAGCTGCTCATATAATTGATGTTTATCATAGGTATCCAGCACTTGCGTAATACTCTTAGCTTTCTCCTTGTATTTCGGGCCCAGGTGAGAGTACTTTGGTTTCACAGTCTTGGTCATGAATGCGGTAGTATCCCGCGCGTAGCTGATGGTTTTCACATTAAGTTCTTCCTTTAAAAGCTCAAGCAGTGGTTTTGTTGATTTTTCGATTTCCTTGTTGCAGACAATCGACGCAGACGGTAACGGATGTCGCCCTTTGATATTTATCTTCGAACGAAGCGCACGACCAGATTCAACGAGAGCACGAATCTGCTCCATGCCTTTCTCAAGATCCTCATTTATTGCCTTTGCGTCAACAGTCAGATAGTCACAGAGATGTACACTTTCCGGAAGTTCCGTCGTCCTTAAATTCTGATAAATCTCTTCAGTGATAAACGGGATGAACGGAGCAAGTAGCTGAGACAATCCAACGAAGACCTCATACATCGTGGAATACCCGGAGAGTTTATCTTCTGTTTTTTCTTCAACCCAGAGTCGTTTCCGGGAACGTCTCAGATACCAGTTGCTAAAATCATCGATAACGAAACTCTCTATTGCACGAGCGGCTTTATGGGTTTCAAAATCCTTCATGTAAACATGGATGTTTTTTATAAGCTGGTTGAATCTGCTACAGATCCATTGATCAAGGAGACCTCTTTTTGAAGCAGGGATTCTGTCCGTCTTTGGATCGAATGCATCAAGCACTGCGTAGGTAGAAAAGAAATTATAAGAATTCCATAACGTGAGTAGGAATTTGCCGAGGGTGTCTTTTACAGCCTCTTCGTAGAACCGCGTAGACATCCATGGTGCGTTTGCAGAAATGAGGTACCAACGCAACGCGTCCGCTCCCTCATGGTCAAGGATGATAGTTGGGTCCACATAGTTCTTTTTACTCTTGCTCATCTTTTGATTATCCTTGTCTAAAACTAAGCCAAGCGTGAGAACGGTTTTATACGGGTTTTTATCAAATAAAAACGTGGAGATCGCAAGCAAAGAATAGAACCATCCTCGTGTCTGATCCAGTGCTTCGCTGATGAAATCAATGGGGAAGTTTTCTTTGAAGAGTTCCTTGTTTTCAAAGGGATAGTGCCATTGGGCGAAAAAGGACGAGCCTGAGTCATACCAGCAGTCAATTACTTCTTTTTCTCGTATCATTCGTGCTTGACATTTTGGGCATTGTATTACAAGTTCGTCGACAAACGGTTTATGCAAATCGTACTTCTCAGGAAAAGACTTGCTTAAGTCGCGGAGTTCTTGCACGCTCCCAACACAGAGTAAATGATGACATTTCTTGTTGGTACAAGTCCAAATCGGCAAGGGTGTCCCCCAGTATCGATCCCGTGAGAGTGCCCAGTCCTTGACCTCACGGATGAAATCACCAAACCGCCCTTGCTGCAAATGCTCTGGATACCAGGCGATCTGATTATTGTTTTTCACCAGCGATTCTTGGACTTTTGACATCGCGATAAACCAGGACTCCATCGCATAATACAGCAGCGGTGAGTCGCATCGCCAGCAGAATGGGTACTCATGCGAATGTTTTTTTGTACCAGCGAGCAATCCACGTTCTTCAAGATATTGGATAATACTTGGGTCTGCATCTTTCACAAACTGTCCACGCCAGAGCGTTACTTCTTCAGGGAACGTCCCGTCAAGCTTCACGAGTTGAACAACAGGCAGATCATAGGCGCGTCCAATGTTGTAATCATCCTCACCAAATGCAGGAGCAATATGAACGATGCCGGTACCGTCTTCCATGGTAACAAAATCAGCCACCACAACGTACCATGCTTTCTTATCTGGCGTGGCATACGGAAAGAGGGGAATGTATTCCTTACGTTCCAGTTCTTTTCCAGTGAAACGATCAAGCACCTCATAGTCCTGGCTTTTTAACAGGACCGCTGCTCGTTGCTCTGCAAGAATCAGCTCTTCTCCGTTCGACCGTATTTTCACATATGGTTCCTTGGGATGAACCGCGAGTGCGACATTCGAAATTAACGTCCAGGGCGTTGTCGTCCACGCGAGGAAATATCCTTCTTCATTCTTCAGTTTGAATTTGACAAAAATAGACGGGTCTTCAACGACTTTATACCCCTGAGAAATTTCATGTGTTGAGAGCGCGGTGCCACAGCGAGGACAATACGGGAGAACCTTATGGCCCCGATACAGTAACTTCTTATTCCATGCCTGCTGGAGTGACCACCAGACTGATTCAATATACTCGTTCTTGAGCGTGATATAGGGGTCGTCCATGTCAAGCCAGAACGCGATACGATGGGTCATTTCTACCCATGCATGTTCATACCGGAATACGCTTTTCTTACATTCTTCGTTGAATTTATCGACGCCATATGTTTCTATGGCTTGTTTATCCTCAAGACCGAGTTTTTTTTCCACTTCAATTTCGACAGGTAACCCATGGGTGTCCCATCCTGCTTTTCGCAGGATATAATGTCCATTCATGGTTTCGTACCGCAGAATTAAATCCTTCATGACTCGCGTCAGAACATGACCAGGATGAGGAAGCCCATTCGCAGTGGGCGGTCCTTCCAAAAACACGTACGGTGAGCATCCTTTTCGCTGCTCAATCGATTTCTTGAAAATGTCGTTTTCTCGCCAGAATTTTTGTATCTTTTCTTCGACTTCCTTTGGGTTGTATTTCTGTTGTTGAGATTGAATCATTTTTATGCACCAAACTAAGGTGATTTCTGTTAAAGTCGTCAGGTAATGGCACAACGCCGTTAAAACCGTTTCCCTTCGAATGCTCCTCTAATAATTCTTTGGGTCATTTGATTTCATGATCTCTCGTAAAAGAGAGGTCGCGTAACATCCTTTTTGCAACTCAAAACGGAGAGTAAGAGCCTGATTTTCGTCATGCAGTTCATCGATATGTAATGTCCACTCAAGAAAAGGCACCAAAGCAAGCAATGGACGCCTCGACCCTGAGGAAGAAAGAAATGGGATTTCAGGGATGATAAAGTCGCGCGGGTCAATTTTTTCCGACTCGATAACGGCATGTTCTATCTCCCCCATTTCACCTTCTGCAAAAACCGTATCGCAGCCGATCAACAGACCACTCACGACCGCTTTTTTTTTGGATATTTGTTTGTTGACTTTTTCGAGATTTGTTTCTCTGACAGGAATGGTATCATTGGTGACAATGTTCTTTCTCACAGGACAGATGATATCACCAACAATGGCATGATGAATCGGGATTTTTCGTCGGATACGTTCACTGAGCATCTTATTGAACAGAACAGATTCGTACGCATTCACAAACATCATAAGAAGATTCTTTGGGAGCTCTTTGAACGCGCCAATAAAATCATTTGGATTCTGGATTAATTTATTCAGCATCGCTTTTTCAAAATTCAATGCATCAGGATACGAATGGAAAGCTTTCGCGTAATCTCGTGTTTTTTCAAGCTCCTCTCGCAACGAATAGGTTACCTCGTTTTCCCCACTCATCGGATGGGCAACGTAGGTCATCGCTGCTTTTTCGAAATCCCCCTGGACAATATATTTTCCCACGAGATGGGTAATGGGCCGAATCACACCAAATCGTTGTATCCCATAAAAATTCGGGAACCCTCCCCATGTTTCAAGAGGGGATATCAGTGCCTTGATTTGTTCTGGTACTATTGCTGTATCGATATTCCGCACTGTTATCTCAAATCGATTTCCCAATAAATCTCCGATCCTCACAGGAATATCAGATTGATAGATATTGTCAAAAGAGACGTCTTTAATGTTCAGCTGTGACAAATGCTCAGAAGAAACCCGCTCAAACGACATCAGCTGGGTGCTCCATGCTCGCTTATCCTTGTTTCCAGCAAAACTGATTCGTCTCTGGGAGAAATGTAACCTATCTGCAATCTCATGAACAAGGGTATTAGTCTCCCAGTTCCGAGCGGAGACTTCAGCGATAGTAAAATGCCCATTGTCTTTTTTCGGAGGATATAAAAACAGTTCAGTCACATGAAAATCATCGATGCGAACGCGAAGCTTCCCACCAACACCAGGTTTGTTTATGCTGTACGTGCCGATACCAATCTGGTGTTCAAAGTCAGGGGTTTTCATCGATGTGCTGCTCTTTGACTATTCAAAATTCTTACCGAATTGTTTAATCTCATCCTCGAGGTATTTCACTGCTTTTTTCAGAACCTCTTCAGGGGATCCTTTTTTGACCCGGATGAACAATTGTTTCTTGGGAGCGAGTGGATTATCTGCCATACAGGCGGCATAGTCTACATCATTATTCTGAAGTAAGATATGTGTAATAGGATGAAGGATGGTTTCGTCTTCCCCAACAATTTCAAGTTCGAGTTCCGTTTTTGTCTTTCGAATGGTTTTTAACTCCATATTCTCACAGTTCCTCTTGTTTGTATTTTTTCTTTATAATTTCTGCAGGTCGAGTGCTCCGTAGTCGTCTGCGATGCGTCGGTGTTCTTTGTTACCGCAGTTCTCACATTCCAGGCCATGGCTTTTTTTCACAAGTGGGTGTCTGCATTTTGAACAGCGTGCTTTAATGGCTCCAAAGCCTCGTTCTTTCGTTTCAAGTTGTACACTGGGTTTTACCTGGATGACTTTTGCACGGATGTAATCCTCAGCTTTGTATTCCGTGGATGCATCTTTGATGAACCCTTGGGCGATTTCTTTGACATGGATGGTAGCATCAGTATCACCGGAAATAGACCTATTTTTTCCAGCGACATGGACCACTTCAACGATTATCATAGTTGATTTGGCCATGACCACTCTTGCGATAACAATATCTCCCTCCTTTAGAAGTACGGGTGTACTAGTAGCTGGTTTTACCTCCGCGGTGCGATGTTTTTCATTCACAACGTAGGTTCCTATTCGTGCTGCCCGGATGATTCCATTTTCTTCAAATGTTCCGTCGCCGGGCAATAATTCTTCAGAAGTAGAGAGTTGATCACCAGGCATGACTAATTTATGTTTCATGTTTTCTCACAAATCCAAATAGGCAAGTCAATCCATGTTTTAAAGGTTATGGTTATGATGTCCTCCTGAAAAGGAGTTGCCAGTTCTGGAGTAAAAAGTGTTATAAATGGCATGCTTATTTCGATTTTCCTAGCTAGACTGTTTAACGCTAGGTGAAAACTATGACACGTAAACCAGCGAGAATGATTCGATATATAAGAGGTCAGGCAACGACAAGGCGAGAGTACATGGGTGGTGTCCCGGCGTCTCGTCTTACGCAGTTTGTCAGCGGTAATAAGACTGCAAAGTTTCCCGTTCAATTATCATTAACTGCTAATGAGAAATGTCAGTTGCGACACAACTCATTAGAATCAGCACGTATCGCTGCAAACAAAACACTTGAGAAACACATAGGATCAGCTAACTATTGTTTACACATTCGAGTCTACCCCCATATCGTTATTCGTGAAAATAAGCAAGCAACTGGAGCAGGGGCAGACCGTGTCTCTCAAGGAATGCGACGAGCATATGGGAAACCGGTGGGTACTGCTGCTCGGGTGAAAATGAATCAGATCTTAATGACTCTTGATACAACAGAACAGTTCTTTACTCCCGCAAAAGAAGCCTTGCGAAAAGCAAGTATGAAGCTCACAACATCGTGTACTATTAATATCCTAAAAGGCGCGGAGCTTCTCCATTAAAAACCTTGTTACACATATTTGATAACAAAGGGAAGAAGGATCAATCCCAGGATCACCAGTGAGATTGCAAGAGAAACGTTTTTTACGATTTTTTCTTTTGTTTCTTCCTTGATTCCTTTTTTCAGTCGGATGATGGCAGCTCGTACGCCATCATTAAAGAGGAAGCCACCATCGAGTGGTACCATAGGAAGCACGTTAAATAAGGAGACTGCAAGGTTCAACCAGAAAATCCAGTAAATTGCATTGATGATTAACCAAAAAAGAGGGGTGGGGAGAACGCCTAGAGAACCGGTAATAACGTAGGAATCGGTGAATGGTGCGACAATGGGATTGTAACCTGCGAAGTACCCCAGCAGGGGAAGGCTATAGAACGTGAGTAACCCTCGCGGAAAATCAAAAAAAGGGTTTTTCAAAATAGCAAGATGCTCCTGAAAGACCGAGTCACGGAGCAGTGATTGCACGCCAAGGTATCCTTTTCCTTTGTATGATTCGTTATTCACATAGATAGTGGTTCGTTTTGCGTATTCAACGTACTTATCGCCAAGTAACACTTGCGTTGTGTGCAGGGTACCGCTTTTCATATACATGATGTTAACGGTCTGATTTGCGTTGGTGTTATTCCATGCATTGAAATATTCATCCCCTGTGTGGATCACCGTGTCGTTCACCCTGGTGATGGTGACACCTGTTTGAAGCCCGATTTGTGAAGCAGGAGAATCAGCATCAACGGTGAAAACAATCGCTCCACCCGCCCCAGGTTGTACTGCCGACATGAATACGGCGGAGAACAACAAGACGCTCAAGAGGACGACAACGAAGTTTGCAGCAGGTCCTGCTGCATAAATCCTCATCCGTGACAGAATCCGTGCTTTTTTTACCTCCTCGTCATCCGGCTCGCAGAACGCCCCAATGGGAACAATCAAGTAAAGAATACCCAGGGATTTTACCTTGAGTTTATCAGCTAACGCAAGGATCCCATGGGAGAACTCATGGACCATGATCGCGATGACCAGCCCAAGAAGAACATACCCAAGGTATTCCAAGGGCAGAATTGGGTTAATACCAGGAAGGACTAACGCAACCTCTGGGCCAGGTAATGCATTTCGCTGCGCGGGTGTAAACCCAAAAACCAACCACGCGGTCATAATCATCAAAGCCGTCATCAATACCATTGTTATGAAACAAAAGATGATGCTTGTGTTCCCGTAGATCTTCCAGAACCGTTCATGTTTTGCACGGTTTTTCAGGAATTGTATTCCTTTTTCAGTTCGCC
>CAYGVY010000062.1:0-2763 GCA_964353435.1 uncultured Thermoplasmatales archaeon
ATCCTGAGATTAAAGAAGTCGATATCAACCCCTTGATTCCGCAGGGAAATGATCTCATTGCGGTTGACGCCAGGATAATCCTTGATCCTGAGCCAGCGAAACATCCGCACCTCATCATTACACCATATCCGACCAAGTACATGAAACCTATCACACTAAAAGATGGAAAAAAAGCTCTCCTCCGCCCGATAAAACCAGAGGATGAAAACATGTGGCTGGAGATGTTCAAGACGTTCTCTGAAGAAACCGTGCGATTCCGATTTTTCAGAATTATCAAAGACACGCCTCATGAGGTTCGAACCAGATATTGCAACATTGATTACGACAGGGAAATTGGGATTGTCGCAGAAATGGAAGAAAACGGGAAAAAGCGTCTCCTTGGTGTCGCTCGGCTTATCCTTGATCCTGCCCGACCTGATGAAGCAGAATTCGCGCTAGTTGTTACAGATGAATGGCAGCGCCAAGGACTCGGCTCTGAGTTCCTGGATTACCTCATTGAAATCGCGAAAGATAAGAACTTAATAAAGGTCAACGGTGTCGTCCTGAAGGATAATTACCCGATGATAGCGTTATGCAGAGAGAAAAACTTCAAGTTCTCGGAGGGTGACCCTGGTGAATACAAGGTGGAGTACGACGTTCTCCTTGATGAAGGGCTCACCGATGGAACCCTTGAGAGCGGCAAAAAAATCAACGATTCCGATGAAAAAGATACTGGAAAAACAACAAAAAAAAATCCTAAAAAACCAGTCGGTGTCGTAAAATCATAAGACAACAGAGTCATCAGTGTCTGTTTCTACGATGTTTACCCAGAAAATCGGGATGTCGGTGGGGATGTTTTTCTTCCCCTTTGTCTTTTTCGCCATTTGCCTACACCTCTCGTAGTCGTAGTGCAAGGGCTCGTGCGCGGTTTGCGACGACAAAGGATTTTGCGATAAATTCCACCTCGGTTGCTTCCTCGGGGCCTGATACTTGACCAACAATCATCATTTTTTATCACTCCTCACTCCCTGTTTTGTCTGTTTTCTTTAAAGCGTCTTGTTGTACACCAAGTACCACCGTCCTGTACACCTCTTATCCAAAACACATTCTCCAAAGATTTTTGTGATACGAACCATAGGATATCGTTTAATAACCACGTCATTGTTTATCGGTGCTCATGAACAAGAATCTGATCATTGCAGTGCTCCTCATTCTTGTTTCATTTGTCTGGGCAGGATCGTTTATTGTCGTCGATATTACCACAAAGGAGATGGACCCCATTGATCTAGGGTTTCTCAGGTTTCTTATTGCAACACCCTTGATGATACTGATTGCCGTACTAAGAAAGAAACCTCTATTGCTTCCAAAAAAGGAACTCCCTTGGCTCGTCGTGCTTGGACTGACCGGGGTGACTCTCTTGTATCTCTTCCAGTTCCTTGGTATTCATTTCACGAATGCACCAACTGCATCCGTGCTCATTAACACCAACGTGATTTTCATCGCGATTCTTTCCGGCTTGTACTTGCATGAAACCCTGACAAGGAAAAGGGTTGCAGGTATCGTTCTTTCGTTTATCGGGGTTTTCGTCATCATGTTTTCCGATATCTCAAAACAGGCGCTGACCTTTGACAATATATTTTTTATCGGCGGCATCCTCATGTTGCTGTCAGCGTTTTGCTGGGCGCTCTATTCGTTTGTTGGAAAACGACTGTTAAAAACCTATGATGAATTTGTAATTACTACCTACGCGTTTGGTTTTGGAACACTTTTGTATATCCCCTTCGTTGTGTTGCATCTTGGCCCTGTTCTTCAACAGACGTCGCTGAATGGATGGCTTGCTGTCCTCTACCTGGCACTCACCTGTTCTCTCTTTGGGTATCTCGGGTGGTATTATGCGCTGAAGCATATCGATGCAAGTAAAGCAGCGGTCTTTTTGAATTTCATTCCCCTTTTTACGATACTTATGTCGTTTTTCCTCGGTACATCACTGACATGGTTTTTCCTTCTTGGCGCAGCCCTAATAATATATGGCGTCTACATAACGCAACAATAATAATTTATAGATCAGAATTATCAGATGATTCTCCTATAGATATCTGTCTTGATTGCCAGAGTATTATACGGAAAAGGAATTTCTTCCATTAAAAACCTTCTTATAGGCGACCATATATAATATAATATTGGGAAGGCATATGAAAAAAAAGATTCATGGTTTGTTTGTATGTATGTTGTTGCTAGGTGCTGCTGTTCCGGCAGTCGTGTCTTTAAAAAATAGTGCGATAGATAGAACGATTGCGAGCACGCCTCTGATAAGCATGGCAGCGAACAGAACTGAGATACAAAAACTCATCGTCTCAGACGACACAGAACAGGATTTTTTTGGTTATTCTATTTCTAGTGTTGATAACACCGCTCTTATCGGAGCACCTTTTGATGATAGCAAAGGATACAATTCCGGGTCGGTGTACGTGTTTTCAAAAGTAAGTGCAAATCAACCACCAGTCTTTGGGACTCCAACCCCTGGCAATAATTCAACCAATAACCCCTGGAGTCTGAGCTGGAGCATCCAGATCAATGATCCCGAAGGTGATGCATTTTCATGGACTATTCAATGTAGTAACGGACAAACAACCAGTGGGACTGGTGCATCAAATGGGACCAAATCAGTTACACTCTCTGGACTCGCATATTTTACCACATACTCGGTCTGGGTCAATGCGACTGATCCAACCGGCAGCGGTCTGTATACCAGAAAATGGTACACCTTCACCACAAAAGTAAATC
>CAYGVY010000062.1:2863-6917 GCA_964353435.1 uncultured Thermoplasmatales archaeon
ATATGTAACCACATACAAGGTCTGGGTCAATGCGACTGATCCGACCGGCAGCGGTAATTATACAAGAAAATGGTACACCTTCGCTACAAGAGTAAATAAACCGCCTATTTTCGGATCGCCAAATCCTTCCAACGGTTCAACCAATAGCACTGTGAATCGTAGCTGGAGTATACCGATCAATGATCCTGATGGAGATGCGTTCTCGTGGACTATCCAATGTAGTAAAGGCCAAGTTAGTAGCGGGACTAATGTCACTAATGGAACAAAATCACTGAAACTCTCTGGACTCGTATATTTGACCGTATACAAGGTATGGGTCAATGCGACTGATCCGACCGGCAGCGGTCTGTATACAAGAAAATGGTACACCTTCACCACAAAAGTGAGCCTTCCACCGGTTTTTGGAATACCCTCTTCAGCAAATGGTTCAAAAAATAATTCTCTTAGCTTGAGCTGGAGCATTCTAATCAACGATTCTGAGGGTGATAAATTTTCGTGGACTATTCATTGTAGCAACGGACAAACCACTAGTGGAAATGGTGCATCGAATGGGACCAAATCAATCGGCCTCTCTGGTCTTAAAAATTCAACAACGTACAAAGTTTGGGTCAATGCGACTGATTCGACCGGCAGCGGTCGATATACAAGAAAGTGGTACACCTTTACCACAGTAAGTCCACCACCGAGTACACCAACCATTGATGGCCCAGCAAGCGGAAAAACAGGAGTGTCATATAACTATAATTTTGTCGCAGTCGACCCCGATGGAGATGATGTCTATTATCGGATTGAATGGGGTGACGGGTCTCCCGTTACAGAATGGATTGGTCCCTATCAATCCGGCCAATTGGTTATTGTTAGCCATACATTTATGAAAAGAGGCATATTGATCATTAAATGCCAAGCGAAAGATTCCTATGATGCTTTGAGCAACTGGGGACAACTTAAAGTGACTATGCCAAAAGGAACGGCATACATTCCTTCACTGTTCTTAGAACTGATTGAGAGAATCATGGAGCGATTCCCACACGCGTTCCCGATATTAAGACAGCTGCTACGATATTAGAAAATCACCCCCTTTTTTTTCTTTTTATTTCTGTAAAACCTCGATTTCTAAGGATACGTTTTTAAAGGAGAACATTGTTATAAATTTGTAGAAAGGGGGAATGATGTTGCTTTGGAAAGGACTGGCTGTTGGAATTGTTCTACTGTTTCTGGTTTCCGTTATACCGTTCTTCCAAGGGGAACCAGATGATGTGACTGATGATTCATTCGCAGCTCAGCAGGACTCTTATCAATATATGATGGATTGGTCGGTGCATCCCACCAATCAAACAATGAGTGAGGAGACAAGTGGACCTTCTTACAATTACGTGGAATTAGGAAATATGGAACCAAATCCTTTGAGTGGTCCGATGGATTCAGCATGGCCGAGTTATAGCCACGATAACCAACATACCAGTCAAAGTCAATATAATACCAGGGATAATCCGATGAATGTAAAATGGAGGTTCCAGACAGATAAATCGGGTTTTGATTCCTCGCCAGTGATTGACAAAAATGGTACTTTATATATCGGATGTATGGATCATTATCTCTATGCTATTAATCCCGATGGATCAGAACGCTGGCGTTTTAATCTTAACAACTGGCCGTCACCGTCATATTCTGCTGCCTTAGCTGAAGATGGTACTATTTATATTGGTTCCCTTGACGATTATCTTTATGCAATAGAATCTGATGGTACGTTGAAATGGCGGTTTCAAGCTGCTGGGAGTATATGGGGATCATCTATGGTCGGAACAGATGGAACAATATATTTTGGAGCACTAAATTCTGGCGAGAACACTGGTCGAGTGTATGCAGTAAACCCAAACGGATCAGAGAAATGGCATACCGATGTCGGTGACTACATCTATACCTCTCCTGCTCTTGCAAAAGATGATACTGTATATATTTCTTCAAATGATTGTAATCTCTATGCTTTGTATCCTGAAAATGGATCAATACTGTGGAAGTTTCACACTAATGATGCAATGGGATGCCCAAGCGTAGGAATAGATGGAACTATTTATGGTGCATCGTGGGATAACTATCTTTATGCTTTGTATTCTAATGGAACAGTAAAATGGAAAACGAAAATTGACTCTGGAAGCTTTAGCACTCCCGCAATCGGAAATGATGGAACGATTTACATCGGCGGAAAATTTTTTTATGCAGTAAATCCGGATGGAACTCTGAAATGGACGTATCAAGGATGGGAAGAATATGAATATACATGCACCTCTTCAGCATATGCGATTTCAGCTGATGGAATTATTTATTTTGTAGTATCTAAGGATAATGGCTATGGCTGTGATCTTTTTGCCTTGAATAGTGATGGGACTTTATATTGGAGGAAAAATATCGCACCCAATGGTTGGGTATATTCACCACCAGTGATTGGCAATAACGGAACTGTTTATATTGGGTGTGATTGGGTTGATGACATACCTACCGGTGCTCTCTTCGCTTTTGGATATGTAGAAAATAACCACCCACCTGAGAAACCAAATATCGATGGACCATCATCAGGAAAAATCCGTGAAGAACACACTTATAATATTACCATCGTTGATCAGGATTCTGATGATGTTTCTTTTTTTGTGGACTGGGGTGATGGGTCTAACTCAAGCTGGATTGGCCCTTATCTTTCAGGTGAACAGATAACACTTACTCATACATGGAATTTGAGAGGAACCTATAATGTATTAGCCAAAGCTATGGATGAACATGAAGTGGAAGGAGGCTGGGCAACTCTTACTGTAACAATGCCAACCTCCTATAATCAACCATTGCTGAAGTTTATGAAGTTGTTGTTCCAGCGATTCCCATTGTTAGAGAAATTGTTCTCGTTCATAGGTTACAATCTCGGGATGAATACATGCTGATAAGGAAAGGTTTGGCGGTTGGAATCATTCTCTTGTTTGTCGGAAGAATTATAAATAAAAAATTACTCTCGATACAATAGAGAATACAAACGAGATAATCAAAATTTAATCTATGGAATAATTAAACATTATTTTATAATCTCTGGCATATATCTCACAAAAAAGAACCTAACAGGAACGGACTAAGAGCATGTTTTGCGTCGAATGCGGGAATGATGTAACAATCTTTCGAAATGGTGTCTGCTTCAGCTGCTATCTGAAAGCTACACAATTTTCTAAAGGACCAGCAATCCTTGATATTATTATGTGCCCTCGTTGTTCATCCTATAAATACAAGAACACATGGCTTCAAGAGTCCTTTAACGATATCCTGAAACGGTACGTTAAAGAAGCGTTTACCATCAATCCTGAGCTCAAACATGTTGAAATACAAACCCAGTGTAAAGAGCAGGAGAGGATACTGGCTTGCATGGTGTTCATCTCTGGCTTTCTTGAGGATCAAACGATTACGGAGCAGCACCCGCTTACTGTACGAATCAGACATAATACCTGTGAGATTTGTTCTCGGGAAGCTGGAGGGTATTACGAGGCGATTTTACAAATACGCGCTGAGCAACGAACATTCACAAACACAGAGCTGAAAACCCTTCGATCCGCTGTTGAAACCATGGTCGGACAATTTCAAGAGAGTGGCAAACGAGGGTTATTTATTACAGATATCGATGAAAAACGCGAGGGTCTAGATTTTTTCCTCAGTGAAAAAGGAACCGCGCTTTCAATCGCTAAAAAAATTCAGGAGCAATTCGGTGGTGACTTCAAAAAATCAGCATCCTCTGCAGGAATGAAAGACAGCAGACAGGTATACCGCATGACCTATCTTATACGAATACCAACGTATCGTAAAGGCGATTTTTTCTCTTTCAATAACTCGTTTTTCTCTATTGTATCGCTTCATACAAATAAGGTCCGTGCGCTTGAACTTTCAACGTGGACTGAGAAAGTGATTGATGGGAAAGACATTCAGCCATCAAGGATATATGGCGGCAAAGAACTCATCAGGGAAATGATAGTGGTCAGTCAGTCAAAAAACGAAATTCAACTCATGAATCCGAAAACCTATACCA
>CAYGVY010000063.1:0-1156 GCA_964353435.1 uncultured Thermoplasmatales archaeon
GTCTCTGAAGAATTCACCATCCTTCCTGCTCTCTCCATTGTCATGATCGGGTTCGCACTCTTCGTCGTCCTACTTGCCCAGACATATACTGCGTACGAAGAGCGAATGGATCGACTGCAAAACTATCAAACTGCAGATGGAATCGCAAACAAACTTACCAACCCTGACTGTTATTTTATCCGAGAAGGTGGACTTATTGATGTACCTATCTTGCAGAGTGACACGAGATCACTGCAGATTTTATACGAGCAGTACCAGAGATCAGGCGTCATTTTTCTGCTAAGGCTCCAATGGAACAATCTCACCCAGGATTTTCCTGAGACACTCTCCATTGCACCAATGAGTCGTGTTGCGGTTTCTAAAGACGTGGGTATCTATCTCAACGAGGCACAAACAGTCCCTGGAACACTCACCATCGTCCTCTGGGGGGACTCTTGATGAAAAAACGGTCCCTCCTTGATAATCTCTTCGGCGTCTCTTTGATGTACGACGCCGTCCTCTTCATCGTCATGGTGTCTCTTGCAGGAGTCATCCTTCTCCCCGCGTTACGAAACAATATCGCGATTGAAAGCTCTGTCGAGAAACACCGTGAACATGTGGTTGACGAAGCCTTATACACCTTTCTTGTCTCCCGCGCAGACTGCTTTGATTACAAGTTTTGTGGTGATCTCATAGATGACGTTGCAGGAAGCATCGGCATCGACAACTCTTCCGGCGGTCTCTATGAGTCTCTCACACATTGGCTGCTTGCGCACGAACAACGCCATAAAACGTATGCAACACTCCTTTCTGAAGACCTCGCCTGTCAATTCCGGCTGCCTCTTTCTTTCTTAGGAACGAATCGATTGAACATTTTCACCGGTGATTATGACCGACAGCTGAGAAATGAAACCAGACGATTTTTCGCCTCCGTTCTTGGTGAAAAGTACCGGTATAATCTTACCGCATGGTGGCATCCGATCAAAGGAGTACCATTTGGGGGTGAGTTCTCCGTTGGCGAACATCCCCCTACCAAAGACTGTTATGTGGCACGAAGTTTTTTCATGATGCCATACTCACCAGTCCTTTCTCTCGGTAATCATACGATAATATTTACGAAACATTGGTTGAAACACCAACTCTTCAGCGGGGACGTTGGGTTCGGCAGGTCATCGAT
>CAYGVY010000063.1:1256-6852 GCA_964353435.1 uncultured Thermoplasmatales archaeon
AATCATTTGGGGAAGCGGTTCGAACTATTGATCGACTCTTTGGCGGTCTTAACACGAGTGTAAAAGATCCCCTGTCCCAATGGATTCTTGCGGAGCTTAATTCAACCATTCATATGCTGCTCAATGGATCGTTTGGCTCGTTGGATGAAGCATTTGATGCATGCGAAACGATGATCAAAGAACAAGTAACCGCTCTTGTGAAAAATTATCTTGATTCATATATAGAGACTTTTGTCACTAGTGTGTTTGATGTCATCGACAAAATCGTGGATTTTACGGAGATGCTCATGGATTGGTTGTTTGACCGCATTTCCTTGAATAAAGCGGAGATGATGCTGACAATCTGGGTGGTGAGAGAATAGGCAGACGACAATTTCTCCTTGATGAGCATGCTCGTATCCCTTTCTCTATCATTGGGGTCTTCGTCATCCTTGGAAGCAGTGTCACCGCTGTGTACATCTCCCGATTAGAACTGCAGAAATCCCAAGAAATTGCACGTTCCCTTGATTTTAACGAAATAGAAAATTTACTCTACTATGTTGAAGCTGACCTAACAACAGCGCTGAACATCGCAGGCATGAAAGGATTTAAGGAAATTGGTAAAAACCCAGTCATCAAACCTTCGGAAGGAACCGCAGAAGAAGTAAATCAATATCGCGTCAAAGAAATCATCAAAGACGAATTAAATGTGTACCTCACCGGTCATTACCTCTACAACATGTTCTCTGATGGGCGGTACACAATCAATGTAGTGCTTCAAAATGAAAGCCCGATTCTCTTTGCAGAAAATATCACCCTTGAGTCATTCGCGATGCAATTGAAAAGGCAAACGATCCCCTATATCGGACCACGCGAAACTATTAATCATTCCACCTACTGGGTTGCCTCAGTACCACTCACCATCGAAATACGAACATTGAACGATAACACGTGGGATATGGTGACGACAAGAACCATTATTGTTTCTTCGATTCTCACCTCACGGTATCCACTCCTCGAAAGCCTGGTCAAGGAATACAATCAGACGATTAACGGTACGTTTTCATCGTTATGGACGTTTTCCACGGTATTCTCAAATCTGTATTCTCTTGTGCGAGGATTCAAACATTACCGCTGTGGGAAACCTTTGAATGTGGTGGATAACCATCATCTTGCGGTGATGGTAAATAGCGGACTGCTTCTTGAACAAGGCCTAGTGTTTGGTAGTGTTGATCCGCTGGGTCTTGTTGAACTTGCGCGAAAAACAAAACAAGCGCTTAAGCAGACGCCCCAGGATGCTCTCTCAACGTTTAATCAAGAAATGGGCGGCAAAGGATACGTTGTCGATACCGAAAATCTTTCTGAAGGGAGCGCGAATGTTGATGCAGGCTCCCCAATCAATGAATCTATAGATCAATGTCCTTCGTTAAATCTCTCGGAGATTGCAGAAAGAGTCCTTTATAATATCACCAGTGTCACATTACATTTTGAGAACGACGAAGGAGAATTCAATGAGGAACTCATCGTGTTTGATGGAGATATCCAGGCTAAAATAGAGGATGTGGTACAGCGTTTTGCGAATCAATCCTTTTTCCTGACAAAGGTCACGAAGCATCTAATCGTGAACACAACAACCCTGAATGAGTTGCAAACAATTATATCTGAAATTTATCATGATACGATGTCGACGAAGGTTGCAGATCGTCACGTTGCTATAGAATTCTGGGGTGACCCTGGGGAAGGATGGACCAATGGCGGTACTGGCACATGGGAATCAACAGGTTTTATTCCTCTTTCCAAACAGATGATAAAACCACCGAAAGGACATATAACATCGGGGTGTGCATTATATGAGGAGCTGTACAATATCTCGTATGAGAGGACCCATTACTGGTGGCGGATAGAGGAGCATAATGTCAATGGAAATATCACTCAAGTTAAAGTATGGAAAAACGCCACCGATCTGCTCATCGAAACCGTGATCCTTCAGGTTCTATTGCAGCATTACACGAAATACCAGGATTCTCAAGATGATATCGTGGATGTGTTGTATGTAAATGAGACTGTCGACGACCAGAATTTGGAAGACACGCTCGACAACTATCTTTCTTTATATCCAGATTCAGATCTGTTAAAACAGGAAATGATTACAACAAGGAATAATGCTGGGGCAACTGATCTTGATGAATCTCTCCCTGGGTCTTATCCCGAGTGGGTTCTGGACGAGGCATGGAGTTCACTTGATGAAATCCTGGGGTTGATTAGCGAAATTTCCCTTGATCCAAGTATCAATGCAGCGAATTATCCAAACCCTGTGGTTCTTACTGACAGGGCGAAACAAGATCTAGAGACACAATACAACGAGCATCTTACGCAGTATCTGAATCTCTCGCGATATCATCCGAGTACTGAGTTTTATAGTGTTGGTAAAAAAGCGGTGTACTACGTACGTGAATGGTATTTTGGTTTGGTGAAGAATGAATCTGAGTCTGTTTTTTCTCAAATTTCTGCGCAGCTTACTGATACGACAGATGCTGCGTTACCATCAGATGCAGGCTTTAACACCCGGAATATCACCGAGACGCTGGATGATGCATCGGATGCAATACGAAATCAATTTACGATCCCGTTCGGATTTGATATGACTCTTACTCGACACAATCGTGAGGGTATTCCGCTGTGGAATGAAACGGTACGTCTCGCGGTTGATCAATACCCCAATTATCTTGATCCATTTGAAAAAACACGATGGGGGGACGAAGAGCTCTGGACCCTAAAGCTACGAAATCGCTGTATGCTCGGTCCGACCGGCCTTCCGATTCTTCCCCCGACACCAGTGACTCCTTGGTTGTTGACAATGAATCTCTGGGTGATTGATGTGCAAGGTGAATACGCTCAGTTTAGAATCATTGACACGAGTGATGAGACGATCTTTAACCCGCTACTCGGTCATGAACCACAAACATATATCCGAGAAATAAAAGTCATCGCTCATTCGAATACAATCCTTGGTGAAAATACTCGTATTTCCTTTGGATTCACGACCGTTGCTTTTGGGCTTGTTCCACCGTGGGGGATGATGGTCGGTGATATACAGGATAACTGGTCTGATGATCATACACCCGGTTTTGATGAAGGAGGATAGGATGATAAAAACAATGATTGTGTGGTGTCTGATAGGTCTTCTTTTTATCATAAACACAATTCCTGTTCTAACCGCTGTTGAATGCAGCTATGGATCTGTTCATGCATGGTTCCGGACATCTGATGGTGAGTGGGAAAATGCAACTGCTCATCCCTTGTTGAAACGTGGTGAGTCCTTTGAGATAAAAACTGTTGTTACTATAAAAACCGTTATTCAAGTCTTCTTTCTGAAACTTCATGAGTTTGGTACGCCAGTGTTTGAAGTACTTGAGGGTCCAATCGCGATGGAACAGCTTCTCGAGTGCCGGCAGAACATACTGTCGAATCAGACGTTCACCTATGCGTGGAAGATGCGGGTGAGATCAGATACAACATGGGTGAACGGATACGGACCGTTGGAGGTGTTCGCCCAGTTCAATAAAAACGATACCACTGAGTATCGGGTTGGTTTCGATGTGATCACTGCTTATATTGTCGATGAACTCTGGGAAGGTTACTTAAAAGAAAATATCAGCGAAAATCATTCTTCTGAGACTATAAATGGCGGTAGACTCCCTAGTTTCGATGTAGGAGGAATGTTTATCGCAGTGTTTTTACTATGTATTTTTATGCGATTAAGAGAAAAAATGCGTTAGGAAAGAAATACGGTTGATGAATTTTCATAAACGAGAGGATAAACAAAATTCGACAAAATACTTCTGATAGAATTTTGTACATATAATATTCTTTCAAATTCTATTTATCTATTTTTTTTGAAATATTTTCTCTTTTTTTCCAATAGAATTTATAGTGAAAGATGATACACTATATGTGGTTCTTGTTTCCATCCGATTTTCTCATATACCTGGAGAGCGGACCTGTTGTTCTTATGTGCGTATAGTCGAAGAAATGCTACTCCTTGCTTGTGCGCTTTTTGTTGTATATAGTCAAGTAGCTGGGTAAATACTCCTCTCTTACGCCACTCTTTCTGAACGTAAACGCTTTGAACCCACCAGATTGGTTTGTTCCTCCAATCACTCCATTCAACCGTGATCATCAACTGCCCAACAATCGTATCGTTTTCCTCTGCAACAAGATAGAAGCCTTTCTTTTTATCAAACAACAGCGTTTTCACACCTGCAAGAACCGTCTCAGGTTTTAGAATAATATTTTCAGATTCTTTAGCAAGCGATATGTTCTGTGCCGTAATTGCCTCAGCATCTCCTATTTTTGCTGTTCGTATCTTCATATTGATAGAAAAGAACGACATGCTCTCTTTTAATATTTCTAAAAAACGACCTGATCATTTTATTTAAGAAAAGATTCATCTAATTGAAGAGAAGGCTATTGAGAGGTAAGATGGTACATAGGTCATATTATTATTACGCAGTGATATTTTTAAAAGATTCAAAAAAGGTTGTCTCCTATAAAAAGAACGTTGTGTATTCATATTCTTAATGTCGAAAACTGGGGAGTGTATCTGATTGATGCAGTATTTGATGGGATTTAAGATCTGCAAAGGATTTTAACAAGAGGAACACGATGATAAGTGGTGTTTCTGCTGAAGGAACTATTGCTGAGAAGAAGCCTGCGGCAATAATGATTAGGTGCATTGGAAAAATTCTTTTATAGGGTTCAAGGAAAATTTGGTTTGTTGATGATCCAATATATTTCTTTTCAAATACATAGTTTTTCAGGAACGAATAGAGGTGATTTATAAAAAAGAGTAACCCGATGAACGTTATCCCGATATATTCTGGTTCTCGGAAATGAAACCCAGAGACTCCGCTTGTTGAAAAGAAATATAGAAATACAAGATATACGAAGTGAAAAATCCCGTAGTGAATTGAAAAAAAAATTGAGTTCCGAACAGTTGTAAGAAGTAACCTCTGATGTTTGTTTCGATTTCCAAACATAAGGAGTTTTATAACGGTGAAGAGTCCAATAATGATACTTTGGAGCCAATAGCCCCATAGTAGTGTGAGAATACTCCAATGAAATAGAATCGCGACAATGATAGTTAGAAGATTACTAAGCAGGAGCATTTTTGCTGAGGATTCCAAATCAACCCATCGGCTCATGTTCATTGACGGTGCATAACAAATGACACATATTAAAAAGAGTATGAATTTTTTTTAGATATGAAGAAAGAGTAATAAATTTATTGGTTTAGAATAAGGCGCAGCATGGGGAATGCATGTGGGAATCGTTCCATCAGAGCCTGCAAAAGATCAAAGAGTATCGAATGAACGGGGTAGTAAGGTGTTCCGAGAGAGATCGGTATCGTATCATAATCGCTGCTGTTCTCGCTATTAACAATCGTGATTTGTCCTGAGAATTCGCTATTCCTTTTTTTAGGTGCGAGAACACTCACATTGATTGTTACTGGTCCTTCTTCTGGTGTAAGATTATTCCCATCTGAGGCTGTAAATGTCCAAGTGCCCCAATCCGGAGAGTCAGTAATTTCCCAGCTCAGATTTGAAAACATGATACC
>CAYGVY010000064.1:0-6786 GCA_964353435.1 uncultured Thermoplasmatales archaeon
TGCAGATACGATGGGGCTCCATCCATCCTTCTGCAAGGTAAAATCCAACAAAATAACCTAGATTTTCTGTGAGCCGGATCTTATTTGGGAGTGCATCTGCATTATTGGATGTTGAGACAATACCTTCGATTTGTAGATCTTGTGAGTAGGTCTGGTACTCATCGAATGGCATTCCTTCAATCCAGAAATCACGTAAGCCCTTGTCATATAATTCTTGTGCGATGAAGAGATGATCCTTGAAAAAGAGTGATTCGTTTTTTAGTAACCCTCTGAGGTCAGCGGTAAACAATTTATCATCTTCTTCTCTGACGTCCTCGGCTTTTTTGAAGATTTCGGTGCCCATGACCATTGGATGATCTTCCGTGACGATGACCGATCTTCCGCTTTCATTCTTAAGGAACCTCATCGGTTTCCTTTTCGCTTTTTTTACAACCCTTTGCAGTGAAGTCCATCCATTGACATCAAGGACCTGCAATCCAGTTGGATATTTTGACCAAGCGTCATCGTCTTTAGATAATAATGTTTCTTCTTCCTCGAGGTCTTCATATAATTTTTGAAAAGAAGTAAGGAGAATTTTTTCTTTTGTTTTAATGAGGACGTTTTCCTTGCCAAAGTAGGTATATGCTCCTAAGGTCCCCAAATCATGAATATGATAATCTCCTTTGGTGTGCGCATCTCCTATCTCAGGAGGATAAATCTTATTGAGCCAGTAATGAGAAATAATGCTTTCAGTGGCGTATACATTCAATCCTTGCAAAGAGTACGCCATGTTGCTATTCTCATTGACCTTCCAGTCCAACATGCTGAGGTAGTCATCAACCACATCAATGTCTTTCAGAAGTCCACCGATTTCTCGCATGTCCTGGTGTTGTTTCCGGTAGAGGATGAATGCTTTCGCGGTTTTCGCATGGCCGTCCTCTATGATGACTTTTTCTACGACATCCTGGACTTGTTCAACTGTAGGGATTTCGCTGCGTTTCAACTCTTTCTCAAGTATTGCGATTACTTTGTCAGTGAGTTCCGCTGCTTTCTTGTAGTCTTTTCCACCGACTGCTTGTGCTGCTTTCCAGATTGCTTCGGTGATTCTGACTGGGTTGAAGTCAACGATTTTTCCGTCTCGTTTTTTTATCTTTCGTATCATGTGGTTCTCTCCTCTTATTTTTCTGTGAGATTTTTAACCTCTTTTTCGAAGCTGGTGACGTCAGTGAACTGACGATAGACTGATGCGAATCTGATGTAGGCGACATGATCAACTTCCTTTAACACATCCATCACATACTCACCGATGAGTGATGTGTCGATTTCCTCCTTGCCACCTCGTCTGATTTTCTCCTCGATTGTGTCAATCATTTCTTCGATTTTTTCATGGGTGATTGGACGTTTCTCAAGTGCTTTTTCCATTCCGTTTCTGATTTTACAGCGGTCGAATCGCTCTCGTCTGCCGTCTTTTTTAATGACGAACAATGGTGCCATTTCGATGTATTCGTAGGTCGTGAATCGCTTGTTGCAGCTGAGGCATTCTCTTCGTCTGCGTATCGTTCCTCCCGTATCACGAGAGTCGGTAACCTTCGTGTCAATATGGTTGCAATAGGGACAGTTCATCTCACCACACCAGATACAATATATAGTATAGCAAAAATTCTAAGCTACAAAATGTAGTATAGTTGGGTGGTTTTTAAGTCTTTTCATTTTTCTAAAAAATGTGGTTTTCTTCCGTCTGATTTATTAACTATTTTGAGTGTGAAATGTTAGAGTTTGACGTTCATTGCATGCGTGACTGCGAACTTTACGAGCTCATCAATGTTGATTTTTTGTTCTTCGGCAAGGATTTGCTCAAGACGCGCCTGCGTCGATGGTTTGATCGGGACTGCACTACATCCATCAGCAGGTGCAATTGACAAATCAAAAGTACCAATCTTTTTTGCAATCTGAATCGTGTCTTCCTTATCAAATCCAATCAATGGTCTGAGAATAGGGATACTGACCGCTTGTTCCACGACTCGAATGTTTTGTAGCGTCTGCGATGCAACCTGACCGAGGGAATCACCCATCACAATTGCATCTGCGTGCTCTTTTTTTGCGATTGCTTCTGCGTACCGAAGCATCATCCGTTTGCAGACGACGCATGTGAATTTGTTATCACTGCTTGTTTTGTAGGACTGCAGAGTCTGTCCATGCGGAATAAGCATTGCTTTCAGTTTGGATGGTAATTTTTTTTTTAGGTATTTCGCAAGAGTAACAAATTTTTCTATCTCGCGGTCATCGGTAAACGGTCTATTATCTGCATGAATCAAAATAATCTCCTCTGCCTTCTTTGAAAGCAGGTACGTCGCGACCGGGGAATCGATGCCACTGGAGACCAACGCGACGAATTTCATGCGGTCTCCTCTTCAACGTATGCAAGATATTCCTTTAGCCCACCGACAGGAGGAAACACGATAATGTCAGGGGTTTCATAGGGGTGCAATGAACGAATCTTCTGTATTGCTTTCTCAACATTCCTTTCTGTGGTTTTCGCAATGAGGGCACATTCAGTGCTTTCCTCAATTTTCCCCTGCCACCGATATATTGATTCAACCTTTGGAATGATGTTGACGCAGGCGACCAGTTTATCTTTTAACAGCGCGTGAGCAATTCTTCGCGCATCTTCAATGGTACCTGTTGTTGAATAGAGAATCGAAACCATGGTCATACTCATAGAATAGATGATTTTAAGAGTTTGCATCCAGCAGGTTTTATACAATGAGGAAGGGAGTAGTGCGTAAAAAATAATTCTGCTTATAAACTAGACATTTGTTCGTATAAATAATGTGTGTAATAAAGATTTATATAACACTTCATCCTATAGAAATATAAACGGGGAAAGGAAAAATGATTAGGAAAGGAATGGCAGTTGGAATAATCGCGTTGTTTTTCGTTTCATTGGTTTTTCCAGTTACGAACAGTTCTCCTCTGATACACACTGATAAAAACAGGATCATGGATGAAAGATTCTTAGTTGATAGGGAGCATAATTCAGAGTATGCCCCCGATGAACCTATTGTTTTTTCATCAGCAGTAACTAGTGTTAAAGAAATGTCACACACTCAAATCGGGATGAGCGATGGTCCGATGGATTCACAATGGCCTGTTATGTCTCATGATGTTCAGCATACGGGGAGAAGTCCGTATAGTACTGCTGCTGCTCCGCTTGTGGAGAAATGGCGGTTCCCTGCCGATGGTTGGATATGGACTTCACCAGTGATAGATGAAAATGGTGTTATATATTTTAGTGGTTATAGTTTCTTTGCTATTGATTCAAATGGAACATTAAAATGGAATAATATAGGTTATATTGATGTTGAATCAGCTCCAGCAATTGGTGATGATGGCATTATTTATGCAGGAACAGCATTTGCTTCTCCAAATCATTTAATCGCCTTTTATCCAAATGGTACAGCAAAATGGTCATATCCAACAGATAATATATTTTCGTCTCCAGTGATTGGTGAAGATGGTGTAATCTATTTTGGGGAATACAATGGAAATCTCAGAGCGCTTTATCCAAATGGAACGTTGAAGTGGAGTAATCCTAATATTTACTCAGTTTACTCATCACCCGCTATTGGAGATGATGGTACAATTTATTGTACCTCATGGTCTGGGGGTAGCGTATACGCTATTTATCCGGATAATGGGACGATAAAATGGCAATTTTCTACTGGCGGACATACAAAAGCAAATCCGTCCATTGCAGATGATGGGACAATCTATGTCTCCTCTTGGGATGATTATTTATATGCGTTATATCCAAATGGGACGATGAAATGGCGGGTGAACACCTATCTGGGCTCATCCAACAATCCATCAATCGGACCAGATGGGACGATCTACGTTGCTCATGCCGATCTTTACGCGATTAATCCCGATGGTACCGTGAAATGGATATTTCCCTTAGGAGAAGAACGACAATGTACGTTTTCTGCACCAGCAATATCAGCAGACGGAATCATCTATATCGGTGCATGTATCGATTACGATCACGGAGTTGGCGGGGAGCTTATCGTGGTGAACCCTGATGGGACCGAGCGGTGGCGCAGCGGTAGCATCTGTAACGAAGGCATTGCCTCTTCTCCTGCGATCGCGGAGGATGGGACTGTCTATATCGGTTCGTTGAATGATTATGAAGTCTATAATGGTGGATTCGATTCAAGAGGGTATCTTCATGCATTTGGACCTGGAAACGTAAAAAAGATTGAGATTGAAGAACCAAAACGAGGGAAGCTGTATTTTTTTGGAAATGAGGTTCTATCCACAAAAACGGGAAGAACATTTATTGTCGGTGGTGCTATTGATATTAAGGTAAAAACCTATACTTCGAGTGAACTTGAAAAGAATGTAAGTATTTTAATTGATTTTAATCTTCAATATAGTTCAAGTGAACCATCATTCGTATGGACATTGGATAAACGTCTCGGCCGTTATAGTTATGGTTTTCATGTGTTAAAAATAATTGCAACCTATAAAGGTGGTTGCGAATGGTACGAACAATGGTGGTTCTGGTACTTTCATCTGTAAAATTCAAAATTGAATCTTTACTGTGAGAAAAATTTATTCTTTTGGAAAAGAACTGTTTCCAATAATTAGTGGAAAAACAATCATTATCAGAAATGTGACCGTCCGGGCAATTACAACTAATTTAGATGAGTTGGATCATATCGGTTTTTTCATTGATGGAAACATTCAATATAACTCCACGGAACATCCCTTTGAATGGAACACGAATAAAAATTATTTTAAAGGTCTTATCGAATATCATCGAATCAGGGTCACTGCTTTTTATAAAGGCGGCTGCGAATGGTCTGATGAACGAGCAGTAACATATATTCATCTCCTATGAACCTGATTTTATTCAAAGTCAATCCAGCGGATACATCTTCATATGAAGTGAAGATATAGTCTGAATAATTTTATCGAAGGAACCAAAGAACAAATGACTGTTACAGCAACAATCACTGCATCCAAAACCTGGAATACTTGCGAAATTTCTTTCTAAACTTTGAGCTATCCGACATTCGTCCCTTCGATTATTTTCTTTATAAAATATGTCAACGATCTCTGTGAAAGGGAGAAGAAAATCAATATGCCAATGGATCTTTTTGTTTGTCTTGAGATGACGTTGTATCCGTTGATCTAGTCCATTTAACGCAGAACCAACGTATACATAGCATCCTTTTTTCAAATGGATTACCCCGAGTTTTCCTACCATTACAGAGGAATCTTTCGGTAGTGCCATGATAAGGAGGTAGGTTCCTTTCATCAGAAGTATATGTGCATAGGTTCTTATAAGACCAATTCGGATTCCTCTTCTAATGACAACGCATAATCCTCGCTTCATTACAATCGATTCACTTGATGCTGCGAAAAAAGAAATCCAAAAGATAGGAAGCGATCCGAACAGCATTGATATCATGGCTCCCAAAGCGATTTTTAAAGTCATTAAACTTGAGCAGGTGGCATTGCAGGATGCAATCATCATTAAACAGGATATGCTTTCTCTTGGCGGGGAGGTTGCGATTCCACGGGATGCGTTTGAGTTGAAAAAAAACCCTGCAGATATTTTAGTGATGGGGACTGTTACACAGCTCCGGGAATTGGTTGGTAAACTGCAGCGTCATTACCCTCGTATCCAGGCGATTGCCGCTGAACTTGCTGTTTTATTACAAGATATCTCTTAAGAGAACTCGCCCCAAAAAAGACATTAACTCATAGATGATTCTAGGTCGGAGGCCGTATGGAGAACCCTGTGTGTCCCCTTGATTTTCGATATGGGAGAAAAGAAATAAAAGAAGTCTTTGGTGAAACAAGTAAACTACAATATCTCTTAGGAGTAGAGGCTGCACTAGCTCGGGCTCACGCGGCAGTTGGTAATATTTCAAAGAAGGCTGCTGATGAGATTTCAAAGAAAGCCTCCGTGAAATACGTCACGGTAAAACGAGTCAATGAAATCGAGAAAGAAACCAGACATGACATCATGGCGGTCACTAAAGCCTTAAGCGAGGTCTGCAGTGGTGACGCAGGAAAATACGTTCATCTGGGTGCAACCAGCTATGATATTGTTGATACCGCGAATGCATTGCAATTCGCAGCCGCAACAGATCTGATCAAAGCACGGGTCAGGGAATTCCGGGTTACTTTGGTTGGTCTTGCGAAGGAATATAAGAACACGATCATGGCGGGACGGACCCATGGGCAGTATTCCATTCCCATCACCTTTGGGTTGAAAATGGCAGTCTATGCAATGGAGGTCGACCGACATCTGGAACGGCTCCATGAGTGTAAATCACGGTTGCTGGTCGGCAAGATGTCAGGGGCGGTCGGTTCTGGTGCAGCGATGGGAAAACACGCTTTAAAAATCCAGGAACTGGTCATGGCTGACCTTAAACTCGGGACCGAGGAGGCATCAACCCAGATTGTGGGTCGTGACCGTTACATCGAACTGTTGTCGGTGCTAGCGAATATCGCAAGCAGTATGGAGAAATTTGCTACCGAGATTCGAAATCTGCAGCGGAGTGAAATTGGTGAGGTCTGCGAGGCGTTCGAAGCGAAAAAACAGGTTGGCTCATCGACGATGCCACAGAAGCGAAACCCGATTCTCTGTGAACAAGTCTGTGGACTAGCCCGCGTCATACGAAGCTTTATCATTCCTGCGTATGAGAACGCGATTCAGTGGCATGAACGAGATTTATGCAATTCTTCTTCAGAGCGATTTATTTTACCTCATTCGCTTATTATGACTGATTGGAT
>CAYGVY010000065.1:0-6488 GCA_964353435.1 uncultured Thermoplasmatales archaeon
AAAAGATAGGTATCATCGGTGCAGGAACCATGGGTCATGGGATCGCATTGGTTGCAGCAAAAGCAGGATATGAGGTTGTTCTTCATGATATAAAAGATGAGTACGTGAAGAAAGGACTTGGTTCTGTTGAGAAGTTCGTGGATAAATCCGTTGAGAAAGGAAAGATGACCCTGGATGACAAAAAAAACATACTAGGAAAAATCCATGGAACAACAAAACTAGAAGACATGAAAGACGCTGATTTAATCATCGAGGCAATCCTGGAAGAAGTGAAGATGAAAAAAGATGTTTTCCAGAAACTCGATGGAATCTGCAAGAAAGAAACCATTTTTGCTTCAAACACATCCACGATCCCAATCACTGATCTTGCCTCAGCAACAAAACGACCGGACCAGTTCATCGGGATGCATTTCATGAACCCGGTCCCCTTGATGAAACTTGTTGAGGTCATCCGTGGATTACGCACCTCCACAGAGACCGCGACCATAATCAAACACCTTGCAGAGAAAATGGAGAAAATCCCCATAGAAGTAAACGACGGACCAGGATTCATATCAAATCGCGTGCTGTTCGCCATGATCAATGAAGCAATGTTCTGTCTGCAGGATGGAACCGGCACCATGCAGTCCATCGATAGTGTGATGAAGCTGGGGATGAATCATCCCATGGGCCCCCTGGAGCTTGCTGATCTGATAGGACTTGACGTCAGCCTCAACATCATGAATGTCCTGTATGAAGGATTCAATGATTCGAAATACCGCCCCTGCCCGCTACTGAAGAAAATGGTGCAGGCCGGGTACCTGGGACGGAAAACCGGAAAAGGATTCTACGATTATCCCCCAAGGTGAGATTCCATGAGCTATAAAAACATCATCGTTGAAAAGAAAAACACGGTCGCAACCATCATCATGAACCGGCCACAGGTCCTCAATGCGTTAGACAAAGAAACCTTAGAAGAACTCAACAAAGCAGTTGAGGAGCTGGAAAACGATCCTACCATCCACATAGCTATCCTCACCGGAAAAGAAAAAGCGTTCATCGCAGGTGCAGACATCAAACAAATGCAGCATATGAACATGTTACAGGCAAAAGAGTTCGCAGCGCTTGGGCATCGGCTTCTGCAGAACATAGAAAACTCTCGTCTTCCCTACATCGCTGCAGTCAACGGATACACACTTGGGGGTGGCTGTGAGGTGATGATGGCCTGTGACATCGTCCTTGCCTCCACGAATGCAAAGATAGGCCAACCGGAAATTAATCTCGGGATTCACCCAGGGTTCGGAGGGACGCAACGACTGCCAAGACTCGTAGGGAACATAAAGGCAAAGGAGCTTCTACTCACCGGTGATACGATCGATGCACAGGAAGCATGGCGCATCGGCCTGATAAACAAGGTTGTCGACCATGAGAAACTCATGGAGGAAGCGGAGAAACTCGCAGCAAAAATCGCAGGGAAATCCACTGTTCAGACCGGATTTATCAAAGCACTGGTCAATAAAGGAAGTAACATAGATCTTCCTTCGGCATGCGAACTCGAGATATCATATTTCTCCTCAAGCTTCTCAACAGAAGACCAAAAAGAAGGCATGACCGCGTTCCTGGAAAAGAGAAAACCCCTGTTTAAAGGAAAATAATCGTTAAAAAATGAAAAATAACTTCTCTATAATATAAAAGAAACCTTTATAAAAGAATTCCGTATCAGCAAATATTACCGGGTGAAGGTTATGAAAACAAAACTTATTGGAATGTTAATATGTGTAATGCTGATGACCACACTTTTAGCAGTAGCAAAACCTCCACAAAAAATAGAGAAGAAATCATCAACAGAAACGATGTCTACGACATACGCCGCTGATGTCCCTGTATGGGAAATCGGTGATCAATGGACATACAAGATCGATGACATTTCCATAGTGAATCAACAATATGGCAGATCAATTAATCTGCATATTACGATAGCGGAATTACCATTAACCGTTACCAGTACGGCAGGGGACTTCTATACATTAGATTATCAAACATCGATAAACGGACAATGCATGGTGAACGTTGATCCAGGCGCTGGTCCTGTAAACATTTCAATGAGCTTTTCAAACCTTGATGTCTCAGGGAAAGTACTCATTGACAAATCTACCTTGGGAATAAAGGAGATATCTGCTGGTTTTAACAAAGAAAAATTCTCAATTCAAATCAAACAATCGATTATTCCGTTACCTCGTTTTTTACAAAAATTTTCAGCGAGGATAACCATGAACATTGCGACGACCTTTGACACGCCTTTTTCATTACTGACGTTTCCCTTAAACACCGGAACTGTTTGGAACTTAACATCGACAAATATCACAATAAATGGAAAAATTCAATCCCTATATCTCAACCTCATCAATTTCCTCAACAAGATAGCCAAACTATTTGGCAAACAATTATTAGCCCCAGAAATCGCCGCGCTCCTTCCTGTCATTGATATCAAAGACGCTTTAACCGCACTTGGTTATGGAAACGTGTTTCCAATACCTGCCCCATCAGAAGCGTTTTACTGCCTGAACACCGAAAACATTACGGTCCCTGCAGGAATCTATGACGCATATAATATCACGCTCTTCGCAGGACTCGGTCAATGTTACTATGCGCCGACAGCGGGAAACGTCGTTAAAATAACAGGGAATTTCGAAGAAATCAATCCTGACATAAAAAATTTCAAAATGGAGCTTATTTCAACAAACTACAGTTAATCTTCCTGCATAATTCTCTCTGAAGTAAGAGAATCTATCCTCAATATACTTTAGAATTACTTCAGAATTTTTCCTAAAATTTCATCAGCAGCAGTGTAGGGATCAAGCTCTTTTTTAGAAATTTGATCAATGCAACAGTCCACTGTTTTTTTCAGTTTTTTTTCATCAAAGATAAAGTCCATGAGTCGTTTCCGTATGATTTCAATGAGCTCTGCTTCGTACCGTTGTCGTCTCCGCATGTCAAATGTCTTGCTTTTTTTCAGGTACTCTTGATGTTCGGCAATCTTAGAAGTAAGCAGCTGGATTCCTTTTTTTTGCTTTACCGAGGTCGCAACAATAGGTGTTCTATACTCAGTATGGCCTACGAGATCAAGCATGGACTCAAGTTCCGCAACCGTCTGTTCCACACCAGGTTTATCTGCTTTATTGACCACAAAGATATCTGCTATCTCCATGAGACCTGCCTTGATCGTCTGAACGGAATCACCAAGCCCGGGAATGAGGACGACAAGAGTAGTATCAGCAATCTTCACGATATCGACTTCATCCTGTCCAACACCAACTGTTTCAATGAGGATAACGTTCATTCCCGCTGCATCAAGGATTTCCACAACATCGTACAGAGCACTCGTTAACCCTCCCATCATCCCTCTTGTGCCCATACTGCGGATAAACACACCGCTGTCGGTTGAGAGATCCATCATTCTGATTCGGTCACCAAGTAAGGCACCGCCGCTGAACGGACTTGTGGGATCAATCGCGATGATCCCGACCTTTTTTCCTTCTGCTCGAAACACCAAGGCAAGTTCGAAAATCAAGGAGCTTTTCCCGCTTCCCATGACACCAGTGACCCCGATGATCTGAGCCTGACCCGTATACTGGTGGATCTGTTTCATTGCTTCAACAGCCTCCGGTGCATCGTTCTCAACCAGGGTTATCAGTCGAGCAATCGACCGCGGATCACCGGCAATAACCTTTGTGGAAAGCTCACTCATCGTTTCACGTTCTTTTTGATATAGCTCACAATATCCTCAACTGGTGTGCCTGGTCCAAAAACCTCAGCGATCCCCGCCTTCTTCAACCCGGGAACATCCTGCTGAGGGATGATACCACCGCCGACAATCAACACATCATCCATCTGTTTTTCTTTTAACATCAGGGCAACATCGATGAAGAGCGTCATATGCGCTCCAGAGAGTAAACTCAATCCGACAACGTCAACATCTTCCTGAATAGCGGTGTTCACAATCTGCTGTGCGGTCTGATGCAGACCTGTATACACTACTTCCATGCCTGCATCCCGGAGCGCACGAGCAACGATCTTTGCACCACGGTCATGGCCATCAAGACCTGGTTTTGCAACCAATACTCTAATTTTTTTTATCATGGTTTTTCCTCCTTAAAAAATCGCTTGTTCCTTATACTCTCCAAATACCTCTCGTAGGACGTCGCAGGTTTCCCCCAATGTTGCATAGCTATGGATACAATCCAGTATAAAAGGCATGAGGTTTTCGTCTCCTTCTGCTGCTTTCCGTAGTCGCTGGAGATGGTTCTGAACCTTTGTCGCATCTCGTTCTTTCCGAAGTTTCTTCAACCGGTTTATCTGTCGTTCCTCGCCTTTCTCATCCATCTTCAGAATCGGAATCGAAGGTTCTTCATCGAGTTTGTAGCGGTTCACCCCGACAATAATCCGCTTGTTCTCATCGGTCTCCTTTTGATACCGATACGCGCTTTCAGCGATCTCCCGTTGGAAGAATCCTTTTTCAATCGCGGGGATCACCCCGCCGAGCCGTTCGACCTTATCGAAATACTTGTAGGTTTCCTCCTCCATCTTCGATGTTAACCATTCAATATAATAGGAACCACCGAGCGGGTCGACGGTATCGGTAACACCACTTTCTTCAGCGATGATCTGCTGGGTTCGTAGCGCGATCCGCACCGCTTTCTCTGAGGGTAATGCAAGTGCCTCATCCATGGAGTTGGTATGTAGCGACTGTGTGCCGCCTAAGACAGCGGCGAGTGCTTGCATCGTCACCCGAACAATGTTCATTTCTGGTTGTTGTGCAGTAAGAGAACACCCTGCTGTTTGTGTATGAAACCGCATCCATAATGACCGTTGTTTTTTCGCACCAAGTTTTTTCATCTCAGATGCCCAAATCCTGCGGGCAGCCCGATATTTGGCTATCTCCTCAAAGAAATCATTGTGTGCGTTGAAAAAGAAACTGAGCCGTGGTGCAAAATCATCAACAGAAAGACCTCGTTTCATCGCAGCTTTGACATATTCAATCCCGTCCCCTAAGGTAAATGCGAGCTCTTGAACCGCGGTCGACCCTGCTTCTCTGATATGGTACCCGCTGATGCTGATCGTATTCCATTTTGGAACGTTTTTAAAACCATATTCAAAGGTGTCAACAATCAACCGCATGGACGGCTCTGGAGGGCAGATGTAGGATTTCTGCGCAATATACTCCTTTAGGATATCATTTTGGATGGTTCCACCGATTTTTTCTTTGCTGATTCCCTGGTTCTCCGCGTTCGCGATGTACATCGCCCACACGATCGCAGCAGGACCGTTGATCGTCATCGAGGTCGTAATTTTATCTAACGGGATCCCATGAAAAAGCAACTCCATATCCCGTAATGATGAAATCGCGACACCGCATTTCCCAAACTCACCTCGTGCGAGCGGATGATCGGTGTCATACCCGTAAAGCGTCGGATAATCAAACGCGACACTCAACCCGGTTTCACCATGTTCCAGCAGATAGTGATATCGTTTGTTCGTCTCTTCCGCGCTGCCGAACCCAGCAAACTGACGCATCGTCCAGAGACGACCTCGATACAGGTTCGGGTGCACGCCTCGAAGAAACGGTTCCTCTCCAGGGAACCCAACATCCTTCAGATACCCAAGATCTGCGATATCTTCCGGCGTATACAGATTTTTGATTTCAATATCAGAGAGATTCTTGAATTTCTGTTTTCTTTCAGGGTTCTCTTGAATCGCCTTGGAATATCTTTGTTTCTCCCAGTCTGCTCGTTTCTGTCGTATCTGCTTGATTGTTTCTTTTTCAACCATGATGCTCCTCGCCCTCTATCTTACCAGTCGATACCTTTTCTACTCTGCACTCCCTTTTGGTAGGGATGTTTGATTTCAAGTATTTCACTCACGATGTCAGCGTGTTTGATGATCTCTGGTGATGCATAGCGACCGGTTAATACCAACTCCAGGGTTTCTGGTTTATTTTCAAGTAATTCGATAACATCCTTTAAAGAGATCAGATTAAAATCAACAGCAACATTGATTTCATCAAGGATCACCAGGTCATACACACCTTTTTGGATGATTTCTCTTGCATATACAAATCCTTTTCGTGCGAGATCAATATCGACCTGTTCTGGTTTCTCTTTGGAGACAAATTCATCACGGCCAAACTGCACCACCGTGAAATTTTTTATATGTTGTAGCGCATCAAGTTCACTGTACCTTCGTCCTTTCATAAATTGAATCATTGCGACCTTCAGACCCTCCCCGGTCGCTCGTATACCTAAACCAATTGCAGCGGTTGTTTTCCCTTTTCCATTACCAGTATACACGTGAATAAAACCTTTTTTTAAGGACATGGCGAGTTTCTTTAACCTGTATCCGTATTATATTTCTTTCTTTTACAAAAACCAGCTTTTTATAGGATACGCTATAAGGATATTAACAGAAACCTTTATGTTTGATGATTTGATTCCAACCCCCATGAAACTAGA
>CAYGVY010000066.1:0-6277 GCA_964353435.1 uncultured Thermoplasmatales archaeon
AATGCGAGTTAAAATCTCTCTTTGAAAAGATTTAAAAATGATTTATTAAAAAAGAAAGTTAATGTAGTTTGAAATTATTCGGTTTTTAATAACGGAGGTTTTTTTCACATGGAAAAGAGAGAGACCGTGCAAGTAGGAAGTAAGGCATCAGACTTTTCTTTAGAGGATCACAACGGAAAACCTTTCAGACTCTCTGATTTTAAAGGAAAGAAAGTGCTGTTATCCTTTCATCCACTGGCATGGACATCTGTCTGTGCAAAGCAGATGAAAACATTGGATGAGAACAAAAAAAATTTCGATAAGGTCAATACCGTAGCAGTAGGAATCAGCGTCGACCCTATTCCTTCAAAAAAAGCATGGGCAAAAGACCTCGGCATCAAGAATACGCGGCTTCTTTCTGATTTCTGGCCGCATGGAGAAGTTGCCCAACTCTATGGTATATTTAGAGAAGACGATGGAATATCAGAACGAGCAAATATCGTCATCAATGAAGATCAAAAGATATCCTTTGTCAAAATATACCCAATTGCACAACTGCCAGATATACACGAGGTACTCTGCTTTCTCGAAACTAAGAAAATCGCCGTGGAATCTTAACCAATAAAAAAAACAGAGATTTCATTCCTTTAACTGATTTTTTATAAAAATCAGTTGATGAGGATAAATAAATAAGATTATTTTCTATTACCGAAGTAAGGTGTTTGCTTGGCTATCGAACAAATAAAAATAGGGTTTGATAATTTTAGTTACGTCATATATTGTCCGAAAAATAAGCAAGCTGCGATTGTTGACCCTGGTTTTGATGCAACGAGAACACTTCAATTCGTAGCATCGAAGAATTTAACCTTAGAATATATTTTGATTACTCATCATCATACTGATCATTCTTCTGATAGTAAAAGGATTAAGAGTTTATTTCCACTGGCTAAGATTGTTGCTTCTGAAGCAGATGGGAAAAGATTGGCTTTGAAACCAGATATTGTTGTTTCAGAGGGAAGCCAATTGAAGATTGGGGAAATTCTTGTTGATATTCTTGTGACACCGGGTCATACCCCTGGTGGTATCTGTATTATTGTGGGTAACGAAGCCTTATTGACTGGTGATACCTTATTTATTGGCGATTGCGGAAGAACCGATTTACCTGGAGGTAATCTTGCTCAGATGTATGCGAGTCTTCATGAAAAGATAATGCGCCTTCCAGACGAGTTGATTGTTTATCCTGGGCATGATTATGGTGAAATGCCGTTTGATTCGCTTGGAAATCAAAAACGTAATAATAAGACATTGAAGGCCAAAACCCTCCAAGAATTTTCAACAATCCCTTGATATTTTAATACAAAATATAAACTCTGCTATCATAGTGTTTGGGGAACAAGAGGACTCCTACGTTAGTATTTTGAAATAGAAAACTTAATTAACAATTGTTAATTATAGTATAGTGCGAGGTAAAAAAGAAAAAAAATGGGGATGAAAAAAAATGTTTGATGAAGAAAAAACCATTAAAGCAGTTGAAAAAGTAAGTCCCAGCGTCGTTTCTGTCAGCACCAAACGACTCATGAGATACGACCTGTTTAACACCTTCGAATTAAAAGGTGCTGGTTCTGGAATTATCATGAATCCAGAAGGATACGTTTTAACAAATAACCATGTCATTGAAGGCGCACGTACCGTTGATGTGTATCTCAACGACGGTAAAAAATATGAAGGAACCGTCGTTGGAACAGATCCAGGCACCGATATAGCAATCATAAAGATAGACGGACATAATTTCTATTCCGGAGAGTTCGGCAATTCAGATGATATAAAACCAGGACAAATGGTAATTGCAATAGGGAATTCACTGGGACTCTCAGGTGGACCTACGGTCACCGTTGGAGTTATCTCAGCAGTCCGACGTAACATCCCCTCAAATCAAGGAATCTTAGAAAACATGATTCAAACAGATGCAGCAATTAACCCAGGAAACAGCGGGGGGCCTCTCGTTGATAGCGATGGCAGAATCATCGCTATTAATAACGCGATCATCCCCTATGCACAAGGCATTGGATTTGCTATCCCTATAAATGTAGCAAAGGATGTAGCCAATGAACTTATCTCCTACGGGCGAGTCACACGACCATGGCTAGGCATTCTTGGGATGGATATGAACCCGACACTTGCCTCCTATTATAATCTCGCATCAGACGAAGGAGCCCTTATTGTACGCATCAACGAAGACAGTCCAGCCTACCACGCTGGGTTACATCCAGGAGACATCATCGTAAAAATTGGTGAGAACACTATCAAGGGCATGGAAGATTTACGTCACAGTATATGGCAACGAAAAGCAGGAGAAAAAGTCAAAATACAAATACTGCGAAAGCATCAACAATTGACAGGAACCTTGCAACTCACAGAAATGGTAGCCAGCTAAGAGAATAAAAAAAGACCAAAACATCTTGGAGAAATCACCAAATTTTTGGAGTTGATCTCAAAATATGAATTCCAACCAAAAAGTAAATAATCCGAGGGTCAGTATTCAAAAAAGCACCTATAACGATATTGATTTAGAATCACTTCTCAATCCCTTTGGTGGCATTCAAAAATATATTAAAAATGGTGAACGTGTTTTATTAAAAACAAATCTTCTCACTCCAAGTAAACCCGAAAAAGCAGTCGTGACACATCCTGCGGTTGTGAGTGCGGTCGCACAAGCCGTCCTTAAAATCGGAGGTATTCCGTATATCGGAGACTCACCCTCAGGACAGTTTACAAAAAGAAGACTGGAAAAAACCTATGCGAAAGCAGGTTTGAAAGACCTCGCAAACAAGCTTGGGATCGAATTAAACTACGATACCGGCTCTCAAAAAATAATCATCCCTCATGGTAAAAAACTAAAAAAAACAATTCTATGCAACTTTGTTCTGAATGCTGATAAAATCATCGCTTTACCGAAGATAAAAACACATTCGTATATGATTATGACGCTCGCAACCAAGATTATGTATGGAGTGATTCCAGGGTTAACCAAAGCAAAGTATCATTCTATGTTTTTTAAAAAAACAGCATTCGCTGATATGCTCCTTGATGTTCTTTCCGTTAGAAAACCCGATCTGATTATTATGGATGGAATTGTGGGTATGCAAGGAGATGGACCCTCGGGAGGGACACCGATTAACCTAGGGGTACTACTTGCATCAGAAGATGCTGTTGCGATGGACCTCGCAGTCTGTGGCATGTTAGGTATAGAACCAATCGGGATACCAACCCTAAGACAAGCAAAAATTAGAAAATTATGGCCAGTAGAGATATCATATCCCTTACTCTCACCAACAGATGTAAGATACACTGATTTTCTCTTACCATCCACCGCTGATTATCTCGTTACTGGAAGAAAAAAACCTAATCGTAGTCCTGTACCCACAGAGAAATGTACAGCTTGTGGACAATGTGAGGAGATTTGCCCCAAAAAAGCTATAAAAATTATTAATCAGAAGGCGCAGGTCGATTACACGAAATGCATACAATGTTACTGTTGTAATGAAACCTGCCCGTATGAGGCAATAAAATTAGAGGTAATAAAATAACAACGAATTTTTTCCAATTCCTCAAAACACAATTTTAAGAAAAATATTTTGGATATTTTGTTAGCCTTCACTCAAATTACCCAATGTCCTGAGAATGAGTTCTGGGAGTGCAGGGTGGATGTGCATACCATGGGCAAGAAGCGAAATATCTCCACCAAGAGCTATTGCGTTAATCACTTCTTGAATCAGCATTGGAGCATATGGACCAATGATATGGAATCCTAAGATTTTTCCGGTTTGCTTGTCGACGATTGCTTTCGTAAACCCATCATACTCCATCATTGCTCCTCCCTTTGCAACATCAGAATATCTTGCACTACCAACAAGGATTTTATTGTTTTTCTTTGCTTCTTCTTCAGTCATCCCAACTGCAGCGATCTCCGGGTAGGTAAACACCGCATAGGGTATCGTGTGATAGTCCATTTTCGTTTTATGATCATGGACGGCGTTTCGCCAAGCGATTGTTGCCTCCTCGTTTGCCACGTGTTTGAACATTGCTTTTCCAATCGCATCTCCAAACGCCCAGATGTTCTTCTTGCTGGTTTCAAGATACTCATTTACTAGGATGTACCCGCGTGTGTCTGTCTTTACCCCAGTATTTTCTACTTTCAACAGATCAGCGTTTGATTTCCGACCCGCTGCAACTAAAATCTTCTCTGCAGTCACTGTCACCTCTTTGCCAGTCAAACTGTTTTTGCCTATCGCAATTATTTCATTTCCTTGTTTCTTTACTTCAAGCACTTCGGTGTTGAGGTAAATGCGCATTCGTTTCTCAATTTGTTTTTTCAGCAACTCTGAGATTTCAGGTTCGGTATTTGGAATCAACCGGTTCCCTCGTTGGAAGATTGTCACCGTGGTTCCTACTGCGGAGAAAAAATGAGCGAACTCCACTGCAATGTATCCCCCACCAATGATAACCATGCTGTCAGGTTTTTCTTTTAAATCAAAAACATTTTCATTTGTTAAATACGGAACTGAATCCAATCCTTTTATAGGCGGAATGAGTGGTCGTGCACCTGATCCAAGAAAGATTTTTTCTCCTTGGATTTCTTTTCCGAGAATCTCAAGTGTGTAGTCCTTTATGAAATGTCCTTCACCCTTGTAATAGTCTAAATTTTCTGCATGTTGGATGCCTTTTTCCATTCCCTCACGGCTCTCCTGAATAGGTTGTTGTACCCGTTCCATGATCGCGTGAAAATCAATATCTTTTATCTCAGCGGTGATCCCGAGTTTTTTTGCTTCCTGTATCTCCATGATCCTGTCTGCCGGATGGATCAATATTTTTGAAGGGATGCAGCCGACATTCAGACAAGTTCCTCCCAGTGGTCCTTTATCGACCCAGGCAACAGTCATCCCATGAGATACCGCAGCATCAACAATCTCTCCACCAGAACCACTTCCTACGACGATTACATCATATGTTTTCATACAAACTCACTATTATTTTCTCATGTTTTATTTCACATTATCTATTTCAACTGCAACTTCATTTCTTCGTAAAAACCCCGGGGTAAACGGACTGTTATATCTCATCAACACCGGTTCACCTTTTTTTTGCATTGTATGATTCTTCAACATTGTGATAAGTTTTTGTATGTTTTTTTGTACTCTTGTTTCGTTAGTACGGCCACTAAATCGAAGAACCGCCATTGTTTTTTCCGGATGTATTTCTATTCTTACCGCAGGATTGGTTGGTAGTGGAACAGTCTCCTTTGTGTAGAATGATGGAAGTGCAAAGGCCATGTAGTTTTTTCCTGTGACGACTGGTGCAGTCATTGCAATTTTTTCAGAGGTTATCACCGGTGCGGTCATTGCTATTTTACTGCGTGTTTTGTTTTCACCAGAGATATATTGAAAAAGCAGTCCAAACCCGGAGTCGTCACTATTGTCTTCTACGACAGCGAATATTACTTCTGGGTAATTGCGAATCTCAACATCTTCAATTTTCTTTTTTACATTGTAGGGAACTTCTTGTGTCATAAATCTGTCAAATGGCATTCAGATATATATGATTGTGGTTTGTTATCGAATCAGATGAGGGTTGATGGTTGCATCTATTGAAACAGGAATTGATTGAGTCACCCCTGTGATAGAAAAATTACCTTGGATTCTTATCACAAACCAATTAGGTAATATTTTTTTTGTCCCTGATGTTAGTAATTTTATATACGGGATAAGCATTTGTGTTTCAAGATAGTCCTGCTTTTTTGACTCTAGACTAGAAGCTTCCATGGGTTTTTTAGCAATCATCTTCTTATTTTCACCTGTTAACCCGTAAATACTACAGAGGAGATCGTTTGCTTGTAGTGGAATTTTACTTGGGTTATAGAGGGTTAAACCTATGGTTGTCAGAAATCCTCGTAACCGTAGTTTCACATCAAGAGAAATGGTAATACCTAGAGGTTCATTGCGGAAAAGTAATTCTTTGATATCCGGGATTGGAAGTCGCGCTGTGGTTGAAAGTGCAATGGATTTATCGATGCCCATGAAATGGACTCCAGCATTCCCATTTAAGTAAATAGTAATTATCTTTGCATTTAAAGCTTTGAATAAAAGAGTTCCATTTAGGTGGAAATGTGAAGTTTCAATTGGTTTGATAATTCCTTGTATTGGGGAAAATTCTCCAACGAGATCCCCGTTTTCTGTTTCGATACGAGTAGTAAAATTTTCTAAGGACATTTCAAAAAAGTTAGGATTTTCGACACTTACAA
>CAYGVY010000067.1:0-6270 GCA_964353435.1 uncultured Thermoplasmatales archaeon
CCTGTGTTTTCATCGATTGCGAAATGGACAAAGTTACCCCTTGCGTTTCCCTCGCTATAGGTAAAACGACCCATAGTGGGATACCAGATACCTGCATTGGATGTTGCTCCACTTGCATCTGATGTTCCATTTTCTGTATCTTCTGCTTTTCCTATTACCACGCTTATAGAGGCGGTAATCATGAATAGACACATTCCGATTATTGCCATTTTTTTTGCATTCATTTTTTTTCACCTAAAACCGTTTACGCGTTTCATTTAAATATAATTTCTGATACATTCATTAAACACGTTAATACATTTGTTAAACGAATTGAAGAAGCGCTCCTCATGGAGATGTCTTTCAGTGTTTATGTTTTTTTTAAAATGACAAATGAGCAAAAAAGATGATTTTCATTTTGTTATTTTATAAAGATATTTTTATATACTTTATCTAACAAAAGAGGGTATGAAGTAAATGGTGGAGGTAGGTAGAGATGTTCATTCAAAAGAGAAAAAGAGCAGTTGGTATAGGTATCATGCTGGTGCTTACGGCATTTGCTACGATGACAGCAAATGTAAGTGCGACAGGCGAACCACCAATTGCCGAGGCTGGTGGACCTTATACAGGTGAGGAATGCAATTCGATGTTATTGGATGCATCTGGTTCAAATGACCCGGAAGGCGATCCATTGACATATCGCTGGAATATTGGTGGGTCTTGGTATGATAATGCGAATAATCCTTTTTTAGAATGGACGTGGTTGGATGATTATTCCGGTATAGTGACTGTAGAAGTCTCTGATGGGGATTTGACAGCACTAGATACTGCAGAGGTTACTGTATTGAACGTGCCACCGGTTATTTTAAACGTCACGGGGCCGACGGAAGTTGATGTGGGCACAGAGATGTCTTTATTAGTGAATTTTTTTGATGGCTTGCCAGATCCACGCGGTATGATAGCTTCATTAGATACATATACAGCGACGTTTTCCTGGGGTGACGGAAGCTCGACAGAATTTTCTTTAGGAGTAAATGAGTTCGATTTCAGCGGAAACCATGCGTACACTGAAGCGGGTGTATATCAAATCATAATTACTATTGTTGACGATAATGGGGGCGAAGCAAGTGCAATATGGGAGATTACCGTTGATGGCGATTTGGCGCTTGTCGAAGCTGGGCCAGACGGTATCATCGATGAAGGATCGATGTTTATCAGTGCAGGTTTCCTTGCTGATGATAGCGGTACGTATATTGCAATGGTTGATTATGGGGATGAAACAGGAGCTCAAGAACTTCTACTAAACCCGGGAAATGCGTTTGATTTACAACATCATTATTGTGAGAACGGCATCTATACCATCCTTGTAACAGTATTCAACGAAGGTGAAGAATGGGGTTCAGACAGCGCGACGGTCACTGTCTCTAACGTTCCACCCACCATTGAATCATTGACTGGCCCGCCTATGGATCCAGTGCAACTCGGTAATCCAATCACCGTCACTGGTCTGTTCTTTGATCCCGGTTGTCTCGATACCCATGTCGCGACAATTGATTGGGGCGATGGTCAAACAACAAGCATCGACGTGCCATTTGGTACTTATGTAGTTGCAGGAAGCCACACCTATGCGAGTGCCGGTGTATACCAGATTACCCTGACAGTTACTGATGACGATGGTGGATCGGATTCAGAGACACTGCAATATTATGTTGTGATATACGATCCAAGCGCTGGATTCGTCACCGGTGGTGGATGGATCATTGCTCAACCAGGGTCCTATCCTGCAAATCCGACCCTCACCGGAAAAGCAACTTTTGGGTTTGTCTCAAAATACAAAAAGGGACAGAGTACCCCAAGCGGTAATACCGAATTCCAGTTCCATGCGGCAGGTATGAATTTCCATTCGCATAGCTACGAGTGGTTAGTGGTCGCGGGAGCAAAAGCGATGTATCAGGGAGTCGGGACAATTAATGGTGTGGGGAACTATAAGTTTAAACTCATAGCTATCGATGGTCAGAAAAATGGAGGCGGTGGGGTCGACAAATTCAGAATAAAAATCTGGGATTTGGATAATAGTAATGAATTAGTGTTCGACAACAACCTTGGAATGTCCGACGACGAAAACCCAGTCACCGCATTAAGCGGTGGACAGATCACAATCCATAAGAACTAGACAGAACAGATCCACCTCTTTTTTTTCTTTTTTAGATTTTTTGAATGATATTTAACCATTTTGCATTTCTGCTACTTTTGTCATTCTGCAAGAATATTTTTAAATACTTTCTACGACAAAATAGAATATGGTAGGTGGAGGTATGTACGATGGCTTTTAAAAAGAAAAAAACCAGTATTATCATAGGACTCTTGTTTTTATTGACATCCTTTGTCGGTATGCAGACGTCTGCTACTGCAGTGGAAGCATCCCTCGTTGCAAGGGCGGGTGGTCCGTATCTTGGTGAGGAATGCAGTTCGATATTACTCAATGCCTCAGGATCCTCTGATGCAGATGGTGATCCGTTGACGTATCGTTGGAATGTTGATGGGTCATGGATGGAGAATGGGAACTATCCCTATAGGGAATGTACCTGGTATGATGACTTTTCCGGTGAAATTACCCTTGAGGTCTCTGATGGAACGAACACAGCTACGGATACCGCACTCGTAACGATATCGAACGTGCTACCACAGATTCTTTCCATCGAAGGATCAAACGAGGTTGATGTGGACACCGAGTTCTTTTTAATGGTGAATTTTTTTGATGGATTGCCAGATCCACGATCTCCGACACCATCCAATGACACGTTTACCGCAATGTTTTCCTGGGATGATGGAAGCTCAACTGAAGTATCCCTAGCGGCAGGAGAATTTTCAGCAAGCGCATCTCATATGTACTCTGAGGCGGGGATCTATCAAGTCATGATGACTCTGGTCGATGATGATGGCGGAGAAGCAGTCGCCGAATGGGAAGTCATGGTCGGTGATATCTCATCAGTCGAAGCCGGTCCAGACTGTACCATCGATGAAGGATCGATGTTTCTGAGTGCTGGGTTCCTTGCAGACACCGATTCTCTTACATTCAGTGCCATCGTTGACTACTACGACGAAACCGGGGCTGTACCACTTCAACTCAACCCAGGAAACACGTTTGATTTACACCACATCTATGTCGAAGATGGCGTCTACACGCTTCTTGTAACAGTGTTTAATGACGATATGGAATATGGATCAGACACCGCGCAGGTAACTGTCACCAACGTTGCTCCGTCTCTTGAATCCCTGTCCGTGTCACCAACAAATCCATATCTCCCAGGCGATGTCTTTCAATTCACTGCTTTATTCTCTGATCCAGGAATTCTTGATACACATATGGTAACGATTGCATGGGGGGATGGTTCTTCAACACAATACACAACAGAAGCAGGTGTCACCAGAGTAAGTAGTTCACATAGCTATGGAAAAGCAGGTGAATACACCATCATGGTGACAGTCACGGATGATGATGGTGGTACTGATACTTCATCGATGTCTGTTGTTGTGAAAAGTCCCTCGACATCGACGGATGCCATCAGAGGAATCATTATTGGTCTAAAAATCCCAAAGGGTCTGAAGAATAAACTCTTATCGATTTTGGAGAACGTTCCTCATCTATTGAAACATCATAAGGTGCATGCCGTGATTCATCAGCTCCAGGCATTCATCCACTTTGTTGAGGCGCATAGCGGGAAAAACCTCCCACGAGCTCAAGCAAAAGAGCTAATTCAGACGACAAGAATGGTTATTGATACTCTGAGAGCAATGTAGCGAGAAAAACTCCCCGTTTTCTCTTCTTTTTTTTCTGTATCCGGTTATTTTTTATATCAAACCTCTTAAGAAAAGTCTCCTATGGATAATGCTAATAAAGTTCTCATGGATATAGGATTATGACGAAAACAGTGTTAGGGTTGGAAGAAAATTTTGAAGCAGCATTGTGCTATCTTGGCGTTTGGGTCACTGGGTTGATTTTTTATTTTGTTGACGATAAAAACAAGTTAATTCGTTTTCATGCAGCACAGTCGGTTTTGGTGTTTCTGCCGCTGACGATTCTTGCATGGCTTTTTGGGGGATTTTTCGGGATATTAAATTACGGTCCTGGATGGGTTTTTTTTGCGTGGATTAGCTGGATTTTCTGGGTGCTTGTTATTATCTTATGGTTTATTCTGATGGTGAAAGCGTATCAGATGCAGAAGTTTAAACTCCCGATTGTTGGAGATATTGCTGAAAAGCACTCATAATTACAACAATAATTTTACAAAATATTTGTATACTCCCTATATTAATTTACCAGGAAAACTATATTAATGAATTGATTAATAATATGGTAAATATTGAATGGAGATCGAAAAATGAAAAAAATCCTGTTAATAGGCATGGCAGCAGTATTAGTCGCAACCACGATTTTTAGCGGATGTTTACAAAGTGGAAAAGGAATATTAGTTCTTCAGATTACTGACGCCCCAGGTGATTTAAATATCACCCATGCGAATGTCACAATCTCCCAGGTTCAGGTACATATGAGTGCTGGGGGTGGAAATAACACAACCGCAGGCTGGTATATTGTTGTGAATGAGTCCCAGACCTTTGATTTGATTGCCTTACTTGACGTTAAAGAGTTTTTCGGGAGTGCAAACCTCAGTGTCGGGATGTACACGCAGATAAGGCTCACGGTCGAGCAGTGCGTGATTACCGTGAATGGAACTGAGTATAACTGCACGGTTCCATCAGGAGCGATTAAACTCATTAAGCCATTCGTGTTGAAAGCAAACCAGACGACAACCTTGACTATGGATTTCGATGCAGAGGAATCGATATCGGAAACAGGAAATCATAAATACAAATTTAAACCAGTCATCAAAGTGATACAAGAATAATCTCTATTTTCTTTTTTTTCCCCTTTTATAATCAATGAGTATTATTGTAAGGTATGATATGTATAATCCCTAAAATAGTAATAGCGGATTTTTTGGTTGATTCTCTTTAGAATAATATACATCGCCTCGCTAAAGAACGTATAGCGATAAAACTTTGGTTGAAGAAAAAACTCTTTCCTTGATACCTTTTTATATTGAAAACCATTATTCAATAACCATCTTGGTGAGAGTATATGAAAACAAAAACCCTTCATCAGTCAGTTGTTATTGAGACAGATCCTCATGATGTGTATGAGGCGTTGATGGATTCCAAGAAACATACGGAGTTCACTGGTGCGAAAGCAAAGATTGGTCGGCATGTTGGGGATAGCTTTAGCGTCTGGGATGACTGGGCTACCGGGTCAAATGTTGAATTAATTCCTGATAAAAAGATCGTGCAGCAATGGCGAGGCAGTGATTGGCCAGAGGGACATTATTCTGTAATTACCTTTGAATTCAAAAAAATTGATCGTGGAACTCGTCTAGATTTTACCCAGACTAATATCCCTGAGTTGTTGTACGAAGATGTTGCCCAGGGGTGGAAAGAGTGGTACTGGGAAAAGCTGAAAACGTATTTTGCTAAGAGATACACTTAAAAAGCCTTTTTTTATAAAAAGAAAAAGGGAAAAAATACGAAGAAATGAAAAGCGTCTTCTCGTTTGACTATCCCACGCTGAATGTGCTGTCAGGGATATCTGAGAAGGAATAATTACTGTAATCGTAGTCCATCGTTATAGTAGGCTCTCCGCTTGTCATTGTGTACAGCGCTTTTAACGGGACTCCTTTTTCATTCCAGATCCACATTTTTATTGTCGTTGAGTTCCCCGCTTGGCTCGGCGTGTACTGAATAACGGTCGCTATCTTTCCAGCGATGGTTTCTGTTCCCAGGAGTGTTATTGTCTGGTTGTTCAGAAGATCTTGTACCACATCTGCGGTGGAGAGTTGGGGGATGACAATCAGTGGATCAAGTTCATAGGTGTTTAGCATGGCGTCATAGCGATAGATTCCCTCGGGGCGTTTTATAACTGTAAGTGTGGTTGTGATACCACTGGTGGTACTGTTCCTCGCTTCTTTCAGATACGGTGTTTTTTGCCATATTTTCATTGTCGTGATTTGTTCTACCAAACCAGATATCGTAGTAGATGTATCGAGTTCATAGTACACTGATTCAATTATTGCAGCTTTTGTTAGAATCGTTCGTAAAGATTCAGTTGATGTTTTATCTAATCCTTGTTGTTGGGTACAACCGCTTATCATAAGAAGTGAGCAGATTAGCGGTGCAATTATTCCAAATAACACTTTTTGTTTTTCCATACTTTCTGTCCCCAAAGTTGCAAGCGAAGAG
>CAYGVY010000068.1:0-6230 GCA_964353435.1 uncultured Thermoplasmatales archaeon
TAGTAATTTTTGGTTCACTGCTTTTTCTAGGACATCTAATGGTAAGGACATGGCAAAAGGTAAGGAGAACACCCTTTTTAAAACTATTCCTTACGTCTTGGAGAAAAAAGTAAGATTACAGTGGATAGCCGCCGATTTTAAGACTGGGATCCCCAAGCAATGCCCAGGACTGCATGACTTTCGTATCAATCCATGAGTCGCCCCAGGCCGATGAATTCCAATCCACTGGATAGGTTTGCGTATACCACGTAATTGCTGCAGCCCACGTATCACCGAGTACCGTCACATGATCTTCACCGTAAGCATGAAAAAACGCGCCTTCAAGCTCATTGATACCACCCTTAAAAGATGTTTTATCTTCTTTTGTGTAACCAAGCGCTGTACATCCAAGAACTGCGATTGCACCACCTGTTGGTTCCCTGAGTATGCGTTCACTCCAGCATTCTGGGATATATTCTTGTTTCCATCGGGCAGAGGCGTTAAACAAACGTCTCAAACAAACATCAAACTGACTATTATGACAACCGCTGACAACACAGACTGGGAGTTTGTCTTTGTTTCGAAAACGCCACATGTCATTGCTGTTTGGTCCTTGAATAAACTGTGTACCGTTCGGAGCATTGTTCCCCCATTGTTTTGGACTACCATGGCCAACAAGGTACACAAATCCCCATCCGTTCCGGAATTCTCTAATCACGTCTTTTTTGTTTGCGAACGATCCATCAGAGGTGTATAATCGGGTTGATGTAAACCCACTCATATTTTCTATGGCACGATCACTGTAATATTCACCTTCATATCCTGTCCAATTTGCATTTTGAGATTCCGGGTAGGTATCCCCCGCAGCGACAAGCATGGTGGTGAACCATGGTTGATTGAATATGGTCGTCTCATATGTGATGATTTTTTGAACCATGATTTTTAATTCTCTTTCACTTCGGCAGGGGAGGCGACCAACCGCAACATCAGGAATCAGATCAATATTAGTATCCTGAGCTGTTTCTCTCGGATACCATTCTCCATAAATGCCGTCATTATCACTATCCCAACTAGAAAAATTTCCGCCTGTATCATAAATATCAGCGAAATACAAATCACTCAGATACTCAACATCCCAATCATCAACCATGCTGACGTATCTTACCGGGCAATACCAGGTCGATTGAAACTGGCTACTTCTTCCTCCAACAAAAAGGACATACCGAACTCCCCATTCTTCAATTGCTGATTTTATAAAATATTTTACTTTCTCCGCATTATCACGACCATGCCAATACATCTGGTGATAGACCTGGCCAAGGGTGACAAGTTTTGTGCTCAGACCCATTGCGTTTTTATGGATGACAAGTGGTTGTAATGCGTCAGCGAATTTTTTTGGAGTAATAATTAAAAGATCATAGGTGACTGGGCTTGTGTTTTTAATAGAAAAAACGTTTTTATTGTTTTCAATTTCGTTTTGAGGAAAAGACCTTTGTGCTGTGATTGCTGGACCAAGAAGAAATCCTAATACGACTATGAGAATAACAAGTCCTTTCTTTCCTACTGTTGTATTCGGTCTCTTCATAGATAATTCCCTATATATAGTATATTTTGCACTTAATAAATGTTTATCCCTGTTACATACAAAACAAACCGATGACGTCCAAAGGCATTTGTGCTGTTCTAAAACAATAATTTGTCGCTGCTTAATTATTAGGACGTACACAATCTATTTTCCTCAATGCATAAACGTATTTATAGGAGTTGAGGTATGAAGTTGCCTCAGATGAAATCTAGCTGCATCTATCCATGTTACCGGGCCTATAAAACGCCTACTTCTCGATTCGGGAAAAAAAGAAAGAACATCAAGCTTGTTTTTTTTGATATGGATGGTGTAATCCTTGATACCGTGAGCTCTTGGAAGTATGTCCATGAGCATTTTAGGACGACCAATGAACGGTCAATCATGCCGTATCTTCGCGGGGAGATTGATTATCTTGAGTTCATCAGACGTGATGTCTCTCTTTGGAAACAGAACGGTCAGCATGTGAAGAAACAGACGCTTCAGGATATTATGAATACGATTCCTTTTATTGATGGTGCTGCTGAGTGTATCTCCGCTTTACGGAGGCAGCAGATTCATACCGCTATTGTGACTGCGGGTATGACGCTGCTTGCAGATAGGGTGGCTGCTGATCTCGGGATTGAGTACGTGTTTGCCAATGAAGTAACAGTCGGGCCTGATGGACGGTTGACCGGTGAAGGCGTGCTCCATGTGGAGTTGACAGAGAAGGATAAAAACATACGGGCTCTTGCGCGCAAGCTTCATGTTCCTCTGGAAGCATGCGCTGCTGTCGGGAATTCCTGTTTTGATATCCCGATGTTTGAAGTCTGCGGTCTTGGTATCGCGTTTAACCCTGAGGATAAATGTGTGGTTGCCTGTGCGGATGTTTTGGTGAATGGGAAGGATCTCAGTGTATTGATTCCTGTTCTTGAACCTTATCTGTGAGTCACTCAATATTCTTGATTATTCTGAGAGGAATGACGTTGTCCATGTGGGTCGATTAGGCTGCTCATTGTTTTGTAATATCTCTATCCATTGTTCATCGGTGAGACGATTGTCTATTGGTTGTTTGAACTCATAGTAACTGAACACGGGCCCTGCGCCTGCGATGATTCTACCATCAGGGACTTTGTAAGCAACAATGAGAAGATTGACATAGCCGATACCTTCTTCGAGGACCTGTTGTGGGTCGTTGGTGTCAGTGTGGACATCTGCGACCAAGGTTGTTTCTTTTCCTTTGTCGTTCACACCGGTGACAACAGAATCAAGTTCGTCGCCGAAGTCTCTGATGAAGCTATAGTCGTTTTCGCTGAGTTCTCTTCCTTCAAGCTCGTCTGTTGAAATCGTAAGTAATCGAGTGAGAATCGATTCAAGGTTGGTAAGACGTGTGGTTTCTGTTTCATTGAGGACATTTAAGGCGGTCAGTCCTGTTCTTGTCATTTGTGTGAGAGCGAGGATGCGGGTGTAGAATTCAGGGACTGGTTCAACGTAACCAACAACTGGTTTTTCTTGTGGGGGCATTGCATATTCCATAATGGGCGTATAACTTTGTTTTGCGTACAGGATGGTATCATGTCGTAGTTCAGCCCAGGATGCAAGTGCTGTTTGTAGTTCTTTATCAAGCCATGCAGTGGTATTCATAAATGTCGGATACCGGCCATCGAACTTTTCAAGCAATGCCTTTAAGGTGTACACCCAGCTGAAATACAGATTGCGGTTCCATTCCGTGATATTCAGTGAGCTAAAATTCTGTTGAAGCATCGTGAGTTGTTGCGTGTAATTCTCATAAACGGTATCTCCTTCAGTTGTGAGTATTTCAAGTGCTCGTTCTGACCCAAGCACCGTCATGACGTCAAGGCCCCGAGGGAAACACCGAGCAGACCCTAAAGGCGTCACCTTCATAGTGAACGGTTCACCAGTTCCTGTAAAGAAACCAGACGCTGGCGCGACAAACTGTTGGAACATGTACGAATCTGGGATGAACCGCTGTCCCATAAACCGCATGCCTTTGGTTTTATCAAGGACATCGTTAAGATCATCGACCGTAATTGGTTCACCGATATTCTTTAAGACAATTGCTTCCCCGGTCCCCCCGTAGATTTGAGGACTGCGCAACTCAGTTAAAAGGACTTTTAAATCGAGGAGTTTGGTATCGTTATTGAATTCTGTTGTGTTGAAGGAAGAACCAAAGACAGTATGGATGCAATCAAGATATTCGTATGGGGTAAGGTCATCTGCGGTCCCAACAAAAAAAGATGTCACACTGTACAGCCTTATCCAGATCTCATCAAGAGATATATGTTGTATTGTGATGCTTGGGAGTGCGGTTGCGATAAGGCTTGCTTGCATGGTCTGAACCTTTGCGTCATATGTTGAGATGAGAAAATCACAGGCTTGGCACGCAGGCTCACCGCCTTTCATAAGAAATGCGATGCGTCCATACCACATTATCGCTTTGAAATACCGTTTTAGTTTCTCAGACTGAGTATAGTGTCCTCGTGGTTTGTATTGTGAGTAATCCTCTTGATATCGGAAAAGAGGGCTTTTATGGTATCCATCTTGTAGCGAGATACTATACAGTTCATCAGTAACATTTTCATTCACATATGATGGGACAGTAAAATCAATCGACCTGATATTTTCTGATCCGTTATACCCTTCAGTAGCGGTCTGAAGGAGTGTTAATGCGACAGCAAAAAACCCGACGTTTCTGCGTGCTGCTTCCTGCAGATTACCGGTATAGGTGACATAGTCTTGTTGTGATTGGTCAAAGAGTGCTTTGCTCATGTCAAGGACTTTATCAAAGAACTCCCGCTCCTCGATTCCTTTCAGGATTTGATCAAATTGAATGTGGTACAGATGCAGTAACGTATCTGAGGTGACAAAAATAGGGATGTTGTGGTTTTTCAAAGCGGTATACGGAGCAGTGATATCATCTTCCATACTGTAAGGTCTGATGACAAACCCGTTGTTCCTCAACAACTCTTTTTGTTCCTCAGTAAGAGAAAATACCGAGTCAATAGTGCTGACATTTGACACCTGAGATAAATCCAGTGGTAACTTGTATTGAGGAGTATTCACATCAATGGTTAGTTCATCAGATGAATAATAGGACGCGAGTGCATAGTTAGGGTCATTTGATGCTCCAGCATTAATTGCAGGAATAGTTATGACTCCAGTCCCTGGTCCCATGGTCTGTTCTACACATCCTGAGAATGCTCCAATGATACACAAACTTACAATACCGATGCCTATTATTTTTTTAGTAATGCCCATCTGTTTCATCCACCTGTGATGACATCCTTTTTTCAATTTATATATCTATCCAAAATGGAGAGGAGAATCTCTCCTACGATACCTTTTAATCTGCCTTGTTGTATGTCACGGCGTCGATTGCTATGGTGCTTGATAATCTTGGGGACTCACTGAAACGGACAATGAAAAAGATCGCAAACGCAGTCCATGTCGATGCACAGCTTGTAAAAGAAGTCGTACGAGACATCCAACGAGCATTATTGCAATCCGATGTCAACGTCAAACTTGTTCTTGAGCTTTCTAAAAAAATAGAGCAGCGTGCGCTTGAGGAAAAACCGCCTGCAGGGATGACGAACCGGGAGCATGTTATTCATATTGTCTACGATGAACTGGTTCGGATTGTAGGAGCGTCCCGGGAACTTACGATTCGCAAGCAAGTTATCATGATGGTGGGGTTATACGGTCAAGGGAAAACCACGAGTTGTGGGAAGTTGGCCACGTATTTTAAGAGAAAAGGGCTTCGACCTGCGTTAATCGCTGGTGATGTTCACCGTCCAGCAGCCTACGAACAATTAAAGCAGATATCTGAGCAAGTCGAGGTTCTGTTCTATGGGGATAAAAACGAGAAAAATGCGGTGAATGTCATCAAGGAAGGTCTTAATAAATTCAAGCGGACCGCTGATGTGATTATTGTTGATACCTCTGGGCGTCATAAACTAGAGGCTGATTTGATTTCTGAGATGAAGAATATTTTTAAGGCGATTAAACCAGATGAGAAGCTTCTGGTGATGGATGCAGCGATGGGTCAGCAGGCTGGTCCACAGGCTAGAGCCTTCAATGACGCAATTGGTATCACCGGTATTGTTCTGACGAAGCTTGATGGGACGGCTAAAGGTGGTGGTGCGTTGAGTGCTGCTGCTGAGGTTGGTGCGCCGATCGTGTTTGTGGGAACTGGTGAGCATTCCGCTGATTTTGAGAAGTTTGATCCCTCTGGTTTCATCTCACGACTTTTAGGTATGGGTGATATTAAATCCTTGCTGGAACGTGCTGAAGAAAGCCTAAAAGGAAAGGATGCTGAGAAAACCGCGCGGAAACTCATGTCAGGCAAGTTCAATTTGAATGACATGTATGAACAGATGAATATGATCTCTGGGATGGGTCCGTTATCGAAGATCGCAGAGATGCTTCCTGGTGGTATGTCTGGGAAGTTGAAAAATGTGGATATGGATGAGACGCAGAATAAGCTGAAGAAATTCCGGATTATTATGGATTCAATGACAAATGAGGAGCGGGAGAACCCGGAGCTTATCCAGGCATCACGGATAAAACGGATCGCTAGGGGTGCTGGTATGGAGAATAAGGACGTCAAAGAGGTGCTGAAATATTACAATATGACAAAGCGGATGATGAAAGGTTTTTCCAGCGATCGGAA
>CAYGVY010000069.1:0-6128 GCA_964353435.1 uncultured Thermoplasmatales archaeon
ATTTTGTACCCCAGCTGTTTTTTACAATCCAACAGTTCTTACTATCATCATATCCTACGATGGTAACGACGTGTCCTCCGACCGTTCTTCCCTCATGATGTTTATATACACCTCCAAAGTAATAGAAGAAATCTCTCCAGAAATGAATGCAGATCACGAGTGGCCCATGGTCGATTAACGCTTGTTTCATGGAACTGATATTGTGGTCGACCCATCCCCACTCTGTAATTTTAACGGTTCTATTTTCCCACCCCGGGATGCTTTCAAAGGGGTAATCAAATGCTCGATGGGGATCAGGGAAACATCCTTCATCAGGGACGCCATGCTCCATAAGATAGTGCGCCGCATCTACAATATTGACATATCCTTCTTCAATGCTGCCTCCTGCATAGAAATACAAGTGATTTTCTGAAAGATCAGGGTTGTAGAGCTCCTCGAGTTGGTACTGCATTTTAGTTTCCAGGGCTGCACAGAGCCCAAACGCCTCACAGGTAGGCGCCGGTGACTGATCTTTAATTGGAGTAGTATAATCAGTTCCGTTAATATCCCGCCAACTGAACGCAGGCGGAAACGCGAGTATTTGTTCAGCAGTACCAGTTTTTACGATACTTACAGAAGTGATTGGGAGTAGTAAGAAAACTACCCAGAGAATCGTAATTGTTTTGTTCATAGTATTTCCCCTATGTAATACATAATATTTTGCCTTTATAATAATTGTTATTGGTCCTTGAGGGGAAGGTAAATTAATATATGGTCTTTTTCTTAGCCTTGAAATAATGAACCTTCGAACCATTACATTACAGCAAAAAATGGTCCTATACCTTGGTATTTTTCTTGGAATTATTGCAGTGATTATAATTGGGTATCTCCTTGCACCAACCTTAGTCTATGACCAGTGGATCTGGAAATATTATTGGGGGCCAGTGGTTGCTGATGCATCGGGGCATTCAGTTTCTTACAATGGCGTCACCGCACTCGAAGGCTATACGATTCTTTCGGAGATTACCTATGGACTTATCCTTGTCTGTGCCCTCTATGGATTGTACAAACTTTTAAAGAAACTTGAAATCAGGATTGATTGGTATTTCTGCCTTGCCTTGTTTCCATATATCTTGTTTGGTCCGGTGACTCGCGTCTTGGAAGACACCAATTATTTTTCTGAACCCGCTGTGTTCTGGTTCATCTCACCATTGATATACTTTCAGACGACGCTGTATGTGTTGAGCTTTCTCTTTTTAGGGTATTATCTCCAAAAAAGAGCATTTAATGCAAGGAAAACACTGTTGATTCTTCTTTCTGTGTTTGTTCTTATTGATAGTTTGTATACAATTATTTGGGCTCTTGGAATCCGCTATGGTGCCTCTATTATTGAACCTGGCTTCTTTTACGTTCTTTCCCTTCTTGCATTTCTCCCTCTTCTGTATCGTATTATAAAAAAACAGATGATGACGGTAAATACCGTTATTTTCTCAGGCGGGTTGCTTGTTGTCCTGCCATGTTTCTTCCTTATTGGACGATGGATTATGGGGGACCAATGGAGTGGTTCTTATGGTACATATCTTAATGTGTTTTTGTTCGTTATTGGTCTTGTTGTCCTCATCGTACTTCTCGTGTACCTGATTACGTGGGTCTATCGAAAACACGAGACTATCGTGATGTATAAAAATCCGTTGAATCTCTCGATGCTTGCAGGACATCTGATTGACGGGATAACAAGCTACATTAGTATCTATGATCCTTTGACTATGGGGTTGCCGTCGTATGTTGAGAAACACCCTGCATCAAACGGTCTCATGGAGCTTTGGCCACCCTTATTTCCTATTGTGAAATTCCTCCTTATTATTATGGTGATCTACGTCTTTGATGTCGTCTATAAAAAAGAACTGGGAAAATATTCGCGATTAGTTAATCTCCTTAAAATCGGCATCTTCATCCTTGGCGTTTCACCAGGATTGCGGGATTTGTTACGGGTGATGATGGGTGTGTAGAAGAGTCTTTTTGCTCTCTCAGCTGAAGACAACAGAATTATAAATACCATTCTTTTTTCTTCAGAGATGATGAGGCGGCATCCGGATTGGCTGAAAGTACGAATCGGTGGAGGAGAAAATTTTTCAAAAGTAAAAACTCTCCTGAGATCTGCAAAGTTGCATACGATTTGCGAAGAGGCCAAGTGCCCTAATATCGCTGAATGTTTCGGATGCGGCACCGCTGTTTTTTTAATTTTAGGGAACGTCTGCACCCGGGACTGTAAATACTGTAATGTTACCCATGGGACACCTGGCTCCTTAAACAAAAATGAGCCACGAGATATCGCAGAAAGCGTAAAAACCCTGGGATTGAAGTACGTGGTGGTGACGTCGGTGACACGAGATGATTTAAACGATGGCGGGGCGAGTATTTTTTATGAAACGGTACGAGAGATAAGACGTTTGAATGATGCGTGCAAAATCGAGGTGTTAATTCCAGATTTCAAAGGAGACCCGACAGCGGTTCAAAAAGTGATTGATGCAGCTCCCGATGTGATTAATCATAATATCGAGGTGGTTGAAGAGTTATTTCCATTGATTCGACCCCAGGGAGATTACCGGAGAAGTCTAGGGGTGATGAAAACAATAAAAACAATGGATGGAAGAATTCCCACGAAGTCTGGTTTCATGGTGGGCCTAGGAGAAACAAACGATCAGATCCTCGTAACGATGCGTGATTTGAGAGCTGCCGATGTTGATTTCTTAACGATGGGACAGTATTTACAACCGACGAGGAATCATGTGGAGGTGAAAAAATATTATACGCCTGAGGAGTTTTTAGAGTTTAAAAACACTGCTCTTCAGTTAGGTTTCACACATGTTGAATCAGGACCGCTGGTTCGAAGTTCCTACTATGCACAGAACGCCTTACTGTAGATGTTTTTTTTAAGAGGAACTTTATAAGAAGACAATTGAATACGCGTGCGGAATATGCAATCTCAATCCATCTATAAGGTGCCACAGGGAAAGCTGCTAAAAATCTCTATAGAGTACGATGAAAAAGATAATGTTATCAGAGACATTCGGATAACTGGGGATTTTTTTGCCTATCCTGAAGAAGCAATTGAGCTGATGGAAACGAAACTAAAAAATACGGTGATAGAACGAGAGCAATTACAGCAAAAGATACGTTCAATCATTACTGAATATCATATTAAATTTATTGGCGTTGATTCTGAAGGCTTGACGCAAGCGATTCTGATGTGTAAACCATGAAAGAACAATGGAGACTGCTCCAAACAGGTTTCAACACTGCTTTTTCGAACATGGCGGTAGACAGAGCGATACTGGTCGAAAATAGCGAAGGCAAGGTTCCTCCTACAGTACGATTTTACGGATGGATACCCCCTGCTATTTCTATCGGTTATTTTCAAAGTGTAGCTGAAGAAATCGATGTAAACGCATGCGAAAAACTTGGTATTGATTATGTTCGGAGAATGACTGGCGGAGGCGCTGTGTTTCATGATAAAGAATTAACCTATAGTATAGTGATACCAGAGGCACATCCTGCGATACCAAAAAATATTTTAAAAAGTTACGGACGTATCTGTAACGCGTTACTACAAGGCTTGGCACAACTAGGAATTAACGGCACCTATGCTCCTATCAATGATATCCTCGTTGATGGAAAAAAGATCTCCGGGAACGCACAAACCCGAAAAGCAAACACGATTCTTCAACACGGGACTATCCTTTTGGATGTCGATGTCGACACGATGTTTTCCTTACTGAAGGTCCCTAATGAAAAGATAAAAGATAAACTAATCCAAGACGTAAAACAGCGGGTGACATCAATACAACAAATATTGGGAAAGAAGATACGTTTTGAAGAGGTGGCTGAGGCACTAAAGCTCGGTTTTGAGGAAGAATTCGATGTCGAATTGATCCAAGGGATTCTTACGAAAGAAGAAAAAACGCTAGCGACACAATTTGAAAAAGAATGTTTTTCAACAACGCATTGGAACCACAGAAGATAATATGAGCCCAAACAGCGATTAGATCTTCATTATTTTTTAGATAAGAAAAAGACCCAGTGTTTCCGCATACTCTTTTACTCGAAGATACTCTTCTCTCGGAACAGGGCAGGCGATCTCCTTGTATTCATCAGCATGGTATTCTGGTCGGTACTGCCCCATGACATTGACGGCAACCTCTAGGATGTTTTTCTGGATCCACTCAAGAATTAGCCTGGAGCAACACGTTCCATGGTTCGGCAAAACCAGGTGTCTTACGATTACTTCACCTTGCTGATACGCAAGCATATGATTTCGTTTTACAACAGCTGTATATCCATCGACCTTGGAGAGGCGTTTTGCGCACGAATCATTCCCGTATTTAAAATCAGTCAGATAGATATCCATCACCCCGTGCAATAGTTTCATGGTTTCTTCTGAACAGTACATGTTTGAATTCCATACCTGTGGAATATTGCTGTCTAATTTCTTCAAAACCTTAAGAATATACAGGAGATTTGATGTTGGGTCTCCACCGACCCAGTTCACGTTTCGTGCGCCCTGTTTTTTCCGTTGTTTAACGGCTGTGACAATCGCTTTTGGTTCAATGGCCACACCGCAAGGATTCTGGCTGATATCCCAATTCTGGCAAAAAACACAATTGAAAGTACATCCTGAAAAAAAGATCGTATACGATGGGACAAGCACTGTCTCTTCACCGTAATGTAAAAACTCAGAGGCAATATGCGATTCTTGGACGCCGCATTTCCCAGCGGTTTTTTTTCGGTTAACCCTGCATTGATGTTCACAGAAACAACACGCTTGAAAGAGACGGTCTGCGAGTTCGATTTTCAGATCAAGAAGTGACTGCTGAGGTGGCGTGTTCTGCATTTTCATCTTTAAAAGTGCCTTATCATGGATATTCCAGAGATCATTGATTGATTTGGATGAGTCAAACAAGACTGAAATGTTCTTGCATTCAAGATATTGTGCAGTCCCTTGTCCTTCAAGAATGTCGTAGTATTTCGGAAGGAGAGATTGCACAGTATTCATCCTGTCAGATATCGCAATATCACATTAATAACTATTTTTTTCTGTCCTTTCATAAAGGTTTAAAGTAAATTAATATATACAAATAGTAAAGTTTATATAACTATTTGTAATGTATACTTTACATGGAAGTGGTATCATGATTGTCGATAGGAAAAAATACAGACGGTATGAAGCACTTGTAACAGGCATCCTAATCCTATTTATTATAACAGTGTTCATCTTAATGATTGAGAATTTTTACCTATCATTAGCTGCAGTAATAACAGTCCCAATTATCTATTATATATTTAAAAGATGGGCGAAAGCTGAAGATGAACGAGTTTTAATGATTAGTGGAAAAGCAACAAGAATGACTTTACAGGTTTTTTGTATCGGAATTGTGATTTTAGCTCTCTTTTTATTCTATTTCAAACCAAATTTATTTTCAATGGAATTAATTGAGATTAATAAACCTACGGACGAAAAGACTTTCGCAGCACTGATATGGATAACATCAGATGACGTTTCCATATCTCCAATGGAAAATAATTGGTCAATTGTGTTTCCTGATCCTGGAGGAAATATCACAATACCAGTTAAAAATTTTACATCAGGAAATATTTCATTTTCAGAAATGACAATTAATCTTAATGGCCCTAAACCTGCGGATATATTTGGTTTTGCATTTCTGATTTCTGTTGCTTCCCTCTGGATGTTATATGCTGTTTTTTATAATTATTATAGTTGGAAATATGGGGATTTCGAAGGATAACATGAAGAATAAGCTGAAGGTTTACAGGGCGATGCATGATCTCACTCAGGATACATTAGCAGAAAAAATAGGTGTGACAAGACAAACAATACTTGCTATTGAAAAAGAAAAATACGCTCCTTCCTTGGATTTAGCTTTCAAATTAGCAGAATTGTTCCAAGTAAAAATTGAAGACATTTTTATCTACGAAAAGAAAGCAAAAAATGACAAATGAGGAAATATCTTTTTTCACTTCTGATATTGATCAATATCAACAACCATGCCATCACTAGCTGCTGTCACTTGTACGCTAAGTTTTTTTGAAAGTTGCTCTGCTATCTCCCATGGTTTTGCTTTCACCATGCC
>CAYGVY010000070.1:0-6073 GCA_964353435.1 uncultured Thermoplasmatales archaeon
GCATAAGCTTTGCCGAAATTCGACACCACAGCTCAAGTGTCGGAAGAAATATATTGCACCTACGCTTCAAAACCAAATACTGCCACGACATATTTAAAATATTTTTTTCTCAACGTGGTAACGGTCTTGGCGAACAATCGTTTTCAGAACCAACCGGTATAATATATCATATATGATATAATCTAAGAGAGAAAACGAAGTATCTCTTATAGAAAGAAATCTGTTTTTTCTTTTAGAACCACCGCACCCAAGCACCTCGGATTCATTCTTGGACTCCAGTTCAATAAATTTTCCTTTTTTAATAAACTTTCAGGATGAACAAAAACGTTGCGAAGAAATTTTCCGAGAAGTTTGCAAACAACATCGATGGATCCTCCGAGAGATCGGATTCGATCAAGACCATGTTCACTTCACAATTGATGCAGGAACCGACGGACCAAAAGATATAGCGAAAGCTCTCAAAGGAACTTCCGGGAAAAAACTATTACACGAATTCCCAGACATAAAGAAAACCTACTTTTGGGGAAGCGGATTCTGGAGCCCGACAATCTATTGAGAAAGCCTTGTGCGGGCACGCATTTTAACAATAAACGTGCTAATAATTAACAAGACCCGCTGGAGGTCTTCTTACAAAAGATTCAAAGCACCAACGAAAAAACAGTTAAAATTCTGTTATTATGTTATGTAATCTTCTTCAAACAAATAAACGTATTGATGAATACTGTCTAAGACAAGAAATTCTTACGCGTTTTTGATCAAACATTGAATATGTTTTGCTAATATTTTTTATTAAATAAATGAAAAAGCACCATCAATAACACAATGTGGGCTGCAAAACCAATTCCAAGAAAAACGACATCCTGAGTACCTGTGTTTAAAAGTTTATCAAGTGCCATAAAGGTCCAGAAATTCGGGATGATGCCAAAGACATACTTAAGATCATTGTTGATAAAAAACGCAAATAACGGAAGAAAAAAGACTCCTCCGAGCATTTTGAATACAGCGAAGGCTTGTACTTTATTGTTGGCAACAATATTGGCTATTAGTCCCATGACGGGGGTGAAGAGTGCAAGTAACACTGCTATCGGGAGATAATCAAAGAGACTGATATCGATCAGACCAGTGAGTGCAGGGAAAAGGAGAATATAGATGAATGAAAGCACACTCATGAATGCCATCCTATAAATGAGATATGCACTTCTAGAAATCGGCATCACTCGCAGTACCGTCAGCAGGTTTTCATCGCGTTCGTCCATGATAAGAAATCCGGTGACAAATCCAAACATCATAGGGATGGTTATAGCCATAAGCATAAATAGCAGGGGATAGTAGTTTTGTAATGGCATGATATTTTCTGATAGCCAAGGAATAACGAGTCGAGTAAAGATAATAATGATGACTGGTATCAAAAATGCGGTGTACAAGAGCAATCTATCTCGTAAGATGTTTCGTAAATCATTTACTAATAATTTGCTCACATGGACCATTGTTAACCTCCCCCTATCACGATATGTTTATAGAATGCTTTTTTTGCGAGATAGTAGCATCCAACAATCCAGATGATGAGATAGATGAGTGCGTAGATGGTTTCGTTGAGAGAAACGGTGCCGAAGACACCGTTGAAGAGGAGAAAAGATGCTTGTGATGGCCAGAGATAAAAGAGCACGCTATCATAGATTCCAGAGATATCCAAGAGAGGAGGAATAAACAGGAAGAGGAACGCCATCATCATCATACCTAAATATTCGTTAATACTCTTACATCGAGCAACTAGTAGGAATCCGAGCAAGATAAGAAAGATTGATGTGAGCACAATCCCGGTAATCATATAAAAATATTGAAAATGAATTCCATGAGCAAGAAAGACAAAGAGAAATGCGGAAACAACTGATAAGACAGTAAGGGAAATGATTTTTGAGAGAAAGTACGTTCGAGTTTCCATAGGAGTAACCGTAAGAGCCTGCAGTGTGTTTTCTGTTTTTTCAAAGAGAACAAGGGCGCCGATGAACATGATACCGATAAGCGTGGGATCGAAGAATAAATACAGAGTTTTAAATTCCGTGGTGTTCATCGATGGAATCGCGACAAGCGAAATATAATAGATGATGACGCTGAGGATGGAGAGATGAATGATCTTGTATCTGGATTGCAGGATCACATCCCATTTTAACATGGTTTTCAGTTGGGTCATTTCAGTTGCCGTCCGGTTACTTTGATGAAGACATCATCGAGTGTTGCTTCTTCGGTGTGAATGGTTTGCACCCTTCCACTGTTGAGCAGGCTAAGAAATGCGTTGTTTGAACCAAGGTCGGTGAGGGTGAATTCTTCTCGGGCTAGGTCTCCGTTGTTCAGGTATTCCACTTTGACGAGTTTTTTTCCATGTCTCAGTTTGAGGTCTTTAGGGCTTTCAATAAGAGCAAGGGTGCCGTCAATCATGAATCCTACTCGGTCGCAGAGTTCATCAGCATCGGTCATGTTATGGGTTGTGAGAAAAATAGAGGCGCCTTCTTTCTTTTTTTCAAGGATGATGTTTTTTATCTGACGAGCACTCACTGGATCAAGACCAGTGGTAGGTTCATCAAGGAAAAGCATTTGTGGATTATTCAGGAGCGCTCGTGCGAAGTTGAGTTTAGTTTTCATGCCCTTGGAAAAAGAACTGACACGCTGGTCCGCGTCTTTATCAAGGTCAACCATTTGAAGGAGTTCATGCGGATCAACAGTTTTGTTCCGATAGAACGAAGAGAAGAGTTCCAGGTTTTCAAACGCGGTGAGTTTCTGATAATGATTGGGGGATTCAAAGCACACACCGATATGTTCGTAGAGGTCTGATCTCCAGTTGTTCAGATTTTTCCCGAGAAGGTCTACGTTTCCGCTGTATCCTTTGAGTAGTCCGATGATGACTTTTTGGGTGGTGCTTTTTCCCGCACCGTTTGGTCCAAGGAGCCCAAAGATTTCACCTTTTTGTATATGGAAGGAGACGTTGTTGACTGCTTTCTTTTCTGCTTTGGGATAGATGAATTCAAGGTTTTGTATGTTGAGAGCATAAGAGCCATTAGTTGGTACTGCTTTAGGTTGTTCATCTGGAAAACGAAAAACGCCTTTTGTCGTACATTTAGAACACAACACTTCGATTTTTTCCCCAGGGTTTCCTTGAATTGTAACAGTATTTTTACATCGTGGACATGCGATTGTCTCTGTGATCATTTCTTTTTCACATCCTCATCATAATATCCAGTATCCGTATTCATTTAAAACCTATAATTTTTTGTGTCATACATATATGATATTTTTTATAATGTTAGGCGATGTTCTTATTAAAAAATAACAGTGCTAATTGTTAATAAGAGCCGCTGGAGTGATTACGGAGTATGACTATAAAGCCCGCAAGAAAAAAAGTTAAAATTCTGGTGTAATATAGTTTAATCTTTTTCAAGCAGCCATTTCCATACCGGTCGTATGAAAATTTTTTTCTTTTCATACATGATTTCTTCTTCTTGATCGTAAGTGAGAATCAATCCATATGGTAGGTTAAACTTTTTTAACACTTCAAAGAGCCCTTTTGTTTCTCTTTCTTTGTTTGTATCGTTTACTTCTTGAGTAACTTGTATTGCCTGTGTTATCGTGCGATTGTCAGTAATGACAAAATCGCATTCGTATTTATTTTTGTAATAGTAGATATCCTTGTTTTTTCTTTTTAGTTCAAGGAACACCGTGTTTTCAAGGATTCTTCCCATGTTTTTTGAAAATTGAAAGGAGATACAATTAATGAGTCCCGTGTCAATAGCATATATTTTCTTTTTAGAATAGATTTGTTTTTTAACAGAGGGATCGTACTTTGGAACGGAAAATACAAGATAGGCGTTTTCAAGGTATTCAATATAATTTTTTATCGTGTTTGCGGAACCTGTTTTCAGAAGGTTTTTCAGTTGATTGTAACTGATTTCTTTTCCATAGTTTGAAAACAAATAAAAGGAGAGCTCTTTGAGTATTTTTTCATCTGCGATATGGTATCTCGCAATGACGTCTCGATAGAGGATGTTCTCGTACAAGTCTTTAAGCATCTGAATGTTGTTGTAAAGTCTATATTCAGGGAAACCACCTTTTTCAAGATAGGTATTAAACTCTTTTTTCAGTTGCGCTCTTTCATCAGTGAGAAGAACAGGGTTTTTTGGTTGGATGTTGTGTAAGAGAAGGCATTCTGTAAAGGAGAAAGGGTACAGCGTTATTGCTATCGATCGTCCTGTGAGTTTTGTTCCCATCTCTTTACTGAGCATCGAGGAATTCGAGCCTGTGATGAAGAATTTACATCCAGAATTGTACATTCTTCTGACGAACGCCTCCCAGTGTGGTATGACCTGTATTTCGTCAAAAAAGAACAGGGTACTCTCACCGAGGAGTTCAAGAAATGTTTCATAGAGAAGATTGAAATCATCAACGGTGAATTTAAGAAGTCGTTCGTCTTCAAAATTGAAATAATAAATAATTTTATTTTGATAGTACGTGTGGTATATCTCTTTAAGTAATGTGCTTTTCCCTGATCTTCTCACCCCCGAGATAATGATGGCATGAGGAATGGTCAGATGATTTTTGATATCTTGTAAGAGTGTTCTTGGTATAATGTGTTCTTGTTTTTCAAATTCTTTTTTTTGTTCGAGGATGAGTTCTTTGATGCTTTGAGCGTCCATAATACTCTATATATTATCTTTATTTATATACCTTCTCATTGTCATTGAGGATTTTAATTAATTTATCTTCGTTCATAATGAGGATATATGGATTTATTAACCAAATAACAGAAGGTAAAATCGTTTTTTATAGTTGCGACTAATCTTTAAAAATCGGTTAAAAATACAAATTGTTGATGTTTTTCTCCAATTACATAACAATGTTAAATGTTAACATGAAGCTTCTGGAGGGATTACGGAGTATGACTATAAAGCCCGCATCAAATTTCCCTCATGGTATTTTGAGAATTTGTTGAACTGTTTCTAGAAATTTTTCTGATTTCTCAATTGCGTCTTCTGCCTCGGGTTCATCCACATTGGATTTTTCTAATCCATAGAATGATTCATGCCGCTCCAGTCGATACGTATCCAGCCAATTGATTTTATCTTGTCCAAGCTCTGATGAATAGTGTTCTCTGAGGTATGAGACGACACAGGCATGGCTTTTTTCAATGACTCCATCGTGAAACAAGAGCGCACGAGCCGCTTGGAACATACTTGTATAGGATGCTACAATAGATTCTTCAAAGAAGTCGTTCTCAAAGAGATCCTGCGCCCGTTGCCTTTTTATCCTAGCCATTTCCAAAGCTTTTGTTACTTTCAACTGATCAGGTTTTGTTCTGCGTAGCAACCGTTTCTGAAAACATTCACTAGCTTTCATCAAACCACCGGTTTCGTGCCATATAATACAATCCCATCAAGGATTACGTCAAGATAGAATGCTTTATTGGTTTTTGCTTGTTGTGACCATTGCGCTGGTGTAAAGTTTATGAGGTTCACATCGCGTTTGAGCAATTTCGCCAACTCAGCAGTCGATGTATTTTTAGAAAGAGAAATAACAAGGATGTCGACGTCACTTTCGTTATCGTTTTCACCTTTTGCATAGCTTCCAAAGAGAAGAATCGAAGTAACGGTGTTCATATGCTGAGTAAGAAATTTAGAAACTTCTTTTTTCTGTAACCATGAAAGATTATACGCGATTTTCAGAAACCGGAATGTAGGATTTTCGAGATGTGCTTTGTAGAGGATTTGATTCTTTTCTCTCGTTTGCAATATTATTCCATCAGCAACAAGGAGAGTAAGTGCTCGTTTTACGGTCATAGGATCCATTTTTAAAAGACGGGCGGATTCACGTAAGTAATAGCTTGTGTGCGGATGGTCAAGGAAAAGTTTTAGAACACTAAGCTGTTTGATTTTTTGATACAACTGTATCATAATTTCATACATGTATTGTTGGTTTAAATACCTTTCTTCCCAATTAACAATACATCACGCTGGAGAAAACAAGAATCCGAAGCCGCTGGAGGGAATTGAACCCTCGACCTATTCCTTACCAAGGAATCGCTATA
>CAYGVY010000071.1:0-6049 GCA_964353435.1 uncultured Thermoplasmatales archaeon
CACTCCCGCATATCATTGGTGATAAAAATCGTCTATCGCAAGTGTTGAAAAATCTTATTGGCAATTCCCTTAAATTCACTGATTGCGGCTTTATTGCTCTAGAAGTTGAAAAGAAAGACAATCACCTTCTCATTGCTGTTGTGGACACGGGCATTGGGATTTCAAATGATGAGGTAAAGAAAATTTTCACAAAATTCTATCAGGCGTACACGGGTGAAGATCGCAACAATGAGGGGACTGGGTTAGGGTTGTTTATTTCAAAGGAAATTGTGAAAAAACATAATGGGATAATCTGGGCGGAAAGTGAGGTTGGAAAAGGAAGTCGATTTGTGATTCAACTCCCCTATATCTATAAAATGACGGTTGATTTTAAAACGTGATGAAGAATGACTGATGTCAAAAATTCAGATGTTATTGGCAGCATCTTGCGTGCGCTATATGCAGTTGCAAGCCGACGTACCACCCAAAGTTTCGCAACAACCGTTATTGGCGCTATCATAAAAACACTTGAGCAAAACTACGAGTTTTTAAGATACGTGCACATTGAAAACCTTGAGTACGGGAACACCGATGTTATCATCAACATCTCTACTGAAATAGATTCCGTTGATCCATCAAAAATTGGGACAGCGGTTGAGGCGATAATCCGGATCGTCTACATGGACCTAGTAGGAAAAACAGGCTTATTCTTTATGAAAGAATTAAAAGAATTAGCTGGGGAACAAATTATTACAGAGCTAAGAAACTACGGTGTTGACCTCGCGCTCCTCCAAACAGAACAACGATATATGCATCGACAGCACCGAAAGAAAAAACAACAAGCACATGCAAGTAAAAGCGATGGTGATTCAGGGAAGCATCAGGATGACGTAAGTCTTCTCGGCTATAGCTGGAAAAACGTGGGATCCTGGAAATATGATCCTCTGCAAAAAACCTGTGTTCTCTACACCAAAGAGGGAAGAGAGCTTGATCGGCTGAATCTTGATACAATCATTGAAAGTTATGTCACGAATCTCACTGAGGAATATGAAGACCCATCAGGCCAATACCACGAAGATATCGCGCTGACCGAAAAAGAAATCGAGCTTCTCCATATTCTCTATTCAAGGGACATGGATGCAGAGACAGCAACGGTGGTTCTGCATGTTTCGAAAATCGAGTTTGAACACATCGTCCGCAGACTACTTCAAAGTGAACTCCTTCATTACGTGTCGTTTAATGAAATCGAGCTAACCGAAGAAGGTATTACACTTCTCTCGGAAAAGGAAAACGAGAAAAAGGTTACATCTCCCGCTTAATTTTCTTTACTTTTTGAGAGATTAAAAATATAGAATTCCATTTCTCCGCTGGAGGCGCTGTTACCATCTACATCGTAGACTTTTGTTTCGAGTGTATGTTTCATAAACGCTTTTTCGTTCCATTGCCATAATGCCGGGAATGTTGTTGTCTCATCTTTCAATACGCCATCAACGTAGAACTCTGCTTTGCTGAGATGTTCATCAGGGATTCGAACACTGACTGGTCCAACGATGATTGATTTGAAGAATGGCACAATCTTCCTGTTTTTCATGTAGATAAATCCGTCAATAGAGACGTTTTTTAACCTAAAGAAAATCAGTAATCCTGCCATTGCACCGATACATCCACCTAGTACGATACCCAGCCAATTTTTCTCTAAAAAACTTTTTTGAGGCGGGATTTCATAGGCAAAGTAGAAGTACATAGCTGAGGAAGATAGATATCCCTTACCTTGTAATGCCTGAGCGTTGATTTCTAGGGGGTAGGTTCCATTTTCTAGATACCCTGAAGGTGTATACGTATAGCTCTTGTCATCTAAGTTTAGGAGATTAGATTCTATGTTAATAGAGTTAAATGTCGCAGAGATAATAGTAACCGGTACGTTATAGGTGATTTTTATCGTTGGATTGTCTCCGTTGATGACTCCTCCATCTGGTGGTGAAAACATCGCTGTAAGTGTTGGGAAAATATTGTCGAATATAAATTGATATTCGGTCTCCGGGTCATCAAATACGTAGATCTTTTGATTTTCTCGCCAGAATTTATCAGACAAAATTTTTCTATTGCTTGATGTAATTGACACTTGTGCATTAGGGTATTGATCATTGACTTCGATGTAAATCCACTGTTCTTTATCAACGGTCACATACATTATTGCTTGTTCATTTGCATCATCAACCACTGTATTTTGTACGATACCAATGGTATGTCCTATTGTAAAAATCCGGTCGGTCGTCGTATTCCAAAAGAACTCCGGAACTGGGTCATCCCCTATAGAAAGGAGAAAACAAATATTGTCGCTGAGAGTAACTGGGCGATTATGGACGGCGGTGAGTATATGATTCGGGTCAACAAACGTATCGACAATCCCATTACCATCAGAATCATAGCAGGAGAATTGTTCACTCAACGTAAGATTATATCGAGCATTGAGTAGTGTGAGTTGTGGAGCTGGTATCTTATGCATCGCTAATGTAACAATATATATGCTGGTTCTATTCGTCCCATTTTTTCCTTCATTATCTGTCACTGTTAAGGATACGGTATATGAACCATTTGAATAATATGTATGGATTGGTCTGCTCCCATTCCCTGTAGTTCCGTCTCCGAAATTCCAGGCGTACCTGCTGATTGTTCCGTCAAGATCATAACTTCTGGATGCGTTAAACCTGATTTCCTCGAGTACAAACCCGCTATATGGCCCGCCATGACATGCTATCGGTTTTTTTGTGTCATTGGTATTTCCTGCGATATCGGTAGCGTTGATAACACAGAAAACTTTTCCAGGACCTCCCTGTGGTACAATCACTTTTTTATAGTAATTGTTTCCCATTGAGTCCATGTTTGCTGTCATTTTATTGCTATTGTTGTACCAATACTCGATAATAACATTTGACACTATGGAATCATCCGTGACTGTAACACCAAACGTATAACTATTGGGGAGATCTTCAAAGGATGGTCCATAACGGTTTATCCGTATCACCGGTCGTCGCGTATCAGTAATTTTAACTTTTTTATTTTCTGTGACAGCATGGTTCCCCCATTTATCGGTTGCATAGAAATGATAGGTGAGATTTGCGATGCTATGTGCAAGTTTTACTGTCTTAACAAAATAGTTGCCATGGGAAATCGCCATCGTCGAATTGTTCAAGATATTGCTATGGCTCCAGACAACATAGACCTGAAGATCGGATGCAACTGCATCTTTCGATGAAACTGTGGTATTAAAGGTGAAATTCATAGAGGGTGCACCAGAAATCGGAGAATTATCTTTTATGGTTGGTGGGTCCCCCGGGCGGATAGAAAACGTGCGATTCACCGAATGATTCCAATTTCGTGGGTCCTTTGCTATAATATAATAGGTGTAATTACCGGTTGGTGAAAATCGTTTATTGCAATAATACGTGTTCCCTGTTTTATTTTGGACAATGCTGAAATTGCTTCGTTGTCCGTTTGGATTTGTAATGTTCAGGTACACATCTTTAATTTTTGTGTTATCGGTGATGGTCACAGAGATGTTAGTGTATTTGCCTAAGGTCTGTGAACTTGGAGATGCCTGTGGAGTTTCAATATTAGGTTTTATCGTATCGAGAAGTGGTCCATTATCTGTATTTGAAGCGTAGATGGTGTAAGGACTTTCTGCTATCCCATCACCGTCATTATCAATTGCCCCTTCACTGATTTCATCGTAATTATCCCAATAATTGCCACTGAGGTTTTTGCCTCCGATGATGTTGATAGTGCTTGTTTTTATTAAATTCCATTTATTGCGATTTAGACTTTTATCCATTGCATTACGTGTATTATCGTGGAAGTAGTTGTTGTAAATAGAATTGCCAATTGCGAAGAAATCTAGGTAGAGACCATATTGGCTGTTATTATAGATAGTGTTACTATAGATGTAATCAGTAGTGGAGTTATAGAGTCTGAGTCCTGCCAGGCTATTAAACCCAATTGAATTACTGGAAATTGTATTGTTATCATCGGCGCTGAGGTACATTCCATCTTTTCTATTATAGCTAATCGTGTTGCTTTGGATGGTATTATTTGAACCAACGATCATAATACCATAGTTGGTGTTTCTACAGACCCAGTTGTTGTTAGCGATGATGGTCCAGCTGCAATTTTCCAAGACCATCCCTGAGTTGTTGTTTTGATAGATTTGGTTTTTTGAGATTGTTGAATGATTACTGAAATCATTTAAGTAGACGCCTGAGTGATTGTTGTTCGAGCAGTTATTGTTCGTAATATAGTTGCTACTGCAGGTACTATTAAAGAACACCCCATTGTGGTCGTTATTTCGGATTACATTATTATAAATCTTATTTCCATCTGAGGAATAAAAGTAAATACCGTTCAGGTTCCCGGTGATTGTGTTATAGCTAATATTCACATTGTTATAAGATTGGTTCAGCCTAATTCCGTCACCTGCATTATTCTCAATAATATTATCGTAGAGTAGATGGCTGTTAGAGTTGTTTAGATAGATGCCATGATATCCGTCGGAGATGATATTGTCGGTGATAATAGATGATCCTCCATTGACTTGGATGTCGCTGTCGTTCCGTGTAGTCCCCCCATTCGTAATCGTAAAATGACTTATGTTCACATTATTTGCTTTCACCGTAATGACCGTATCTGTTCCATTCCCGTTAATAATAGTAATACTTCTATCTTCACCAAATAAATCGATGCTATGGTTGATAGTCAGATTTTCATAGTATGTTCCATTGTATACAAAGATTCTGTACCCATCGGTCGCATCGTCGAGCGCATCTTGGATAAGGGCGTAGATTTCCCCTGGTCCGACGTAGAGTGTTGGTGGTGTATCTGCTTTGCAATTCTCTAAAGGGACGAAAAAGCGTACGCAGTTTGTAGTAAGTAACATTACAATTATCACTATGAGAAACTTTCTGAGTTTCATCCCATCCTGTTGCATATGTACTTGCATATGCATATCTGCTTTTATCATAAAAATATTCCTATGTAGAGGATGGAGAAAACAGGTAATCTTAGCGTTCCCAGGTCATTCGTTTGTCAAGGTACATTGTCCAAAACAATCGTAGGTTCTCAGTAAGAAGATCGTTATGATCAATAATCATAAACCCTTTTCGAATCATAAGGTCAATATGTTTTCCTAGGCTGAGTTGTTTTATCTGGTCTTCTAAAAGGTCTTGGATATTGATGTAATCACGTTCTATTTCGACAAATAATCGTTTGTTTTTTTCAAATGGTTTTTTTCTTGTTCGCGGGTTGTCGAACCATTTTTGTATGAATTCCTCTGCATTTTTTTTCAGCATGACTGGTGGTCCCGCATGCAGAACGATTTTCGATATTGTAATAGTCTCTGGGTGAAGAACAATATACACGTTTGCTTTCTCAATAGAAAATGTGGCACCAAGAATCGTGAATTCATACTGCTCGCAGAGCTCTCTAATTGATCGTACAGCTTTTCGTACCTGCGGGTAGAGGTTTTCAGGGATAATTTCTGGTTTTGGTAGTTTCACACCGACGAACACGTTTGTTCCAATTACTTTCTTGATTTTCTCTAGCGACCAGGGTTGGAGTTTGTTGGGAAAGAAGAAGGTGAGACGCGGTTTCTTTGTATATTCCTTACATGCGGTAATGAATAGCTCAAATTTATCTTTTGAGAGCGCAGAAGCGACGTTTCTTTCAGAGTCCACTGGGTCGATGAAGGTTAGCGGGGTCTCAAAAAGAGGGACCGTTCTTTCTTCAAGAGTGAGTGTTTCTCCATGACGCCAGTATTGTGCATTCTCAACCTGTTGTTGAAACGTTTTATATTTTATAATCATGATTTCGCAGAGGTATCCGGAGAATCCTTCGATTTCTGCTTCTGCACCGTAGCAGCCGATGCCTTTCAGGAATTGTTTGAAGAGTCTGACTTCTTTTTTCTGTGATTCTTTGAGGTGTTTTTTCACATATCTTGTGTGCAATGGTGTGCGATCGACTGCGGAAAGTTTCTGCGACGCGAACTCTATTTTATAGCAAGGGACAAGTTCGGTTTTAT
>CAYGVY010000072.1:0-6043 GCA_964353435.1 uncultured Thermoplasmatales archaeon
TTTTTTTTTCGATTGTGATGTTCGCATTTCTCACCTTCTTCCTGCTGCATACAAAAACCACGTTTAACTTCATGGACGTCTTCTACGCTGTGTTCTTTTTACTGCTCATGAAATCCGCTACTGACCTCCATACACACTTCATTACCGCACCACAAGCATCCTATGCACTCTCCACTCATGTAGCACATAGAAAAACCGTCGGTGAAATCGTTCTCACTATCCTTCTCATGAACATCGGGCTTTGGTTCTCCTTTTCCCTGCTGTATATCCTCGTGCTCTCCGCATTACGAATCCCCCTAAACTACCCCGTTGAATACCTGTTGTTCAGCATCAATATCATGATTGCTATTCTGCTGGGTTGTTCCCTTTCCCTTCATTTCTTCTCCTTAAAAAAATACCGCATGATTCCAACCCTTGTTTTGCTCATGTTTTTCTGGTTCTCCCAGAGCCTGTTATTTGTCGCCTGTATGCTGCCTCTCGCAGTCCTCCATTGCACATGGAGTCTGTCTCACCCGTTAGAATCATACCGATTTGTGAAACGAAAAGAACGAACCAAAGAACGTGCTCAAGTACGCCTCCGCGGCTCGCTCCAAACCCTTTTCTACCGTGAGGTCACGGTTATCTGGCGGGAACGACTCTATTTCAGCTTCATCTCGATGTCTATTACTACCGCACTAGGAACCGGATACCTCTACCTCTATGGCACGGACTTGTTCATGCCTGAATCAATCCAAAAGCTTGTCAGTGGATTTTTGCCCACGTTGTTTGTTTTCTTAGGCTGTTACATCGTCATCATGTATGCTGCGGTCTTCCCTGCGCTCAACCTCTTTCTCACTGAAGAAAAGACCATGTGGATACTGCGGAATCTGCCTATCAAGAATGAGACCATCATCTACGGGAAAACACTCGCGCTTTCCTTGTCTTTCCTGGCTACGCTGCCGTTTCTTGCGTTTATCCCGATCTTCCTTGGTGTTGATGACCTCCTTTTTCTGTTGTGGTTCCTCGGGTTTTCATTTCTTGCAGCAATAATTATCGCAATACCGCTCGGAGTCAAATATGTCGGGAAAAAATCAGATATCCTGTTGCTGTATAGCGTTGCTATGATCCTGTTCGTCCTCCTCAGTATCGTAGGGGCTGGAGTTAATCTCCTGCGTAGTGCTACGACTCTCTCCATTTTGCCGCTCTGTCTCTTATTGTTGTTACTGGAACTCTCCTTGTTGTTTTTGGTTTTGAAACTCTCTGCAAGGTTGCTATCTTTTCCGTTCAAAAAACCTGCGGGCAATTTCCTATGAAATAAGATTTAGAGTTTAAAGGTCTTTAAACCGCTTTTATCAGATTATGAAAATGAGTTACCCTATCACATAGATCTCGCACGATGGTTACAACCAAAATGCCCTATGTTACAAGTAGAATTACAACGTGGGTCATCAAGACCAGATATTGTGATTGAAGATATCGCTATAGAGATCAAGGAACCAACATATGAAGAAGGTCTACAATCAATAGCTGATAAATGTCTTCGTTATCATCATGATTTTAAGAAAATGATTTTTGTTCTTTTTAACATTAGAACAAAAATTCAGCGTTTTTATGATGAATGGGAAGACGGATTTAAAAAAATATTTTCCAGATGTCATGATAATCAAGAAATAAATCTATCATCGATTCGCACAAAACATGAGTTAAAACCGTGTCAATGCTTGACCGATGATAGTATATAAAGGCATCATTTTTAGGTTTTGAAAAGGAATATCTATTATTTAAAATCAAGTCTATTTAAGACTAAGGAGGTTTAAACCGACTTCGTCATTGTACTCTCTGGTTACTTGACCTTCTATGATATCAATGATTCCTTCGAACGTTGCGCTAACCAAAGCTTGGGTAAGATGGCCGCCTAATGCCTTATGCTCGACATTACATATAGTGACATGGAGATGAAGGTACACCTCACTATTCATCATGGTGATATTCCCAACAAGAGGCGCTATCTCATGATCCCCGGTGAATTCTTTTGACTGATATTTTTTTGTTTTTGTATTAAGGAGGCTTATTGTGACTTTATCTGTTGCGCCGATTCCGACGATTGACCCGAATTTGATATCAAGTTTCTTGCAAATGGTTTTCAGTTGGTCAACGATTTCTTCGCCTTTATCTATGCGGACGACGACCTTATTGTCAAATCGTTTGTAATTCATATAGCTTGCATCATCCATAGTTCGTATTTAAAGATTTATCAAATTTTCTTACTGTCTATGATATCATATCTTAGGCTTGAAACAAAATAAACTTGTTTGTCCTCTCTTACTGCTTTTTGTTTGGAGAAGAAAAAAACAGTCGCGTCCGAGATTGTTTGCTCGGTTTTTCAAGAGAGACGCTTTCATGGCTTCCACAAGTCGGACATACCATAGTTACTCTATTGCCTGGATAATTCTCGTATTTGATTTTTGTTCCGCATTTTGGACAGGGGAGCAGTCATGAAAAATAGAAGAAGCGATATTTTATGTTTTCCAACTGTTCTATGTTCGCTTAAACAAAAATTATACCCACCAGGATTCCCCATAATGGTTTGAGACGAAGACCAGGTCAATTACCTGGATTTGTCCATTATTGTCAACGTCTTCGCGTATCCAGCCAGGTGTGTTTATTTGACCGTATTGAGCAGATACAAAGGTAAGGTCTAGCATATTGCATATCCCGTCATTGGTGATATCCCAATTTGGTGCTAACGAAAAATAGTTAGGGGTTGACGTAGTGGGGTTATTTTTCGTGTCATTTGCCCAGATGTAGTACGAAAAGTTACCCTGCTGGAAGAAGCTTATGTTATAGTAATACGTGGAGGATCCCATTTTTTTATTCATCGTCAGATTCGTCAAAGAACTATTCGGATACGTGATTAGTAAGGATACATTATTGACATGAACATTGTCTATTACTGAACAGGTTATGTTTTCCCAGCTAAACCCTGGTTGGAGATCTACTGGATTTGAGGTCCTGAGGACAATATCGGATATCTGTGGGGGGCTGGCATCCAGGCTTTCGGTGGTAAACAGGTAGGTCTCATTCGTACAGTTTATTCCATCGGTGGCATTGACAAACCAGTGATAGGTTGTCGAGTAATTGAGTCCCGTGACTGGGCATGATTTTGGTCCGTTACTTTCTCCTTGAGCTGCACTGCTTCCAATGTGTGGTGTGGTTTGAATCGTATAATTAAACAGTTGTCCTTGCGATTGTTCTATGGTAATGCTTAAGGTCGAGGTTGTAATAGGTACGTTGTTTGCTCCATTGCTTGGATTTTCATAATTGAAAACAATATCACTGGGCATGGGATCTTTCAACCGTAACGTTTGTGCAGGGTCCCCAAAGAGATGTGCACTATACCATGCGTAGCACCAGGCGTGACTGGAGATATCTATGTTTTCACTCATGATATCTTGAGAATATGCTATGGCTTTGCCGAGTCGCCAGTTGTCCATGTCATTGGATTGGTTGTTAAAGAAGTAATCCCAGAAGTAACATTGAATGTACTGACTCGGTCCATTGGTGCTAGAGGAGCTCGCGTACCCATACCCGGTGTTGAGAACTAACGCAAACGCGTGTCGTTCCGGATAGCGGCACATCAGTTGTTCTGACCCTGTGTTCCCTGCATGGAAACGACCAGCTAAACAGCCCTGTGAGTATCCGAAGAACGGTTTGGTGTTATAGCGAGAGTCCCAGTTCGTTAGACCAAACGGTGAGTTATAATCACTATGATCTAGGTGGCTGATGATAGATGCATTGTCATTTTCTATCGAATTTGAAAAGTAGGTCTTGTGAGTATTTCCTAGGTCGGCGTGATACAGTCGTTCTGAGGTATCAATGGAAGACTCTGGATGCGCAGTGTTCCATTCTTCAAATCCAGTAAACGTCCTATAGGTGTCAGTGCCCAGTCGGAGTTCTTCCATGTATTGTTTCGAGGTGGATGCCCATCCGAGGTCACCACCAATGAACGAAGCTTGGCAAAGCCAGTCGCCAGAAGCATTAAGATCGTACCAGATGATTTTTCGAACTGCGTTCGAGACCATGGAGGCATTATACGCAGCGATACGGCCGATGTATAACTCTCCGTAATAATCATTGACACCACTGCTTCGTCCTCCACCCCATATACCCTGAGCAGAGTAATACCAATCCCCATCAAGATGACTATAGTACATGTCACAGGCCATGGTTTTGTACGTATCTGTCTCTTCTCTATCGGTAAACAATCGATACGGGACGATTTGATGACTGACTGTACTATCCCAATCACCTCCCAACAGGATATATTCGGTTCCCCAATTCAGGTACGCGTCCTTACAGAATTCTCTGATATGCGCTGGGCTGTCATTAAAGGTAGCAGAGCTATTCCAGTAAGCCATACAAGCATCGATCTCTTGCACGGTCACGATCGTTCCATTGAAACCATTAGAGATTCTTCGATGGTTGATCAAACTCGTCCAGTTGTAATCATATCCGGTCGTATCCTTCAAACTTGTACTGGTAATGATCACATATTGGTAATGCTTCGTAGGATCACACACGCTATTGTTGTAACCTCCTAAGGGTGCTTCTCCCCCCGCAGGTTCTCCACCTGTTGTTTCCATGTCATTTTCAAGTGGATTTTCTGTCGTCGGAGTGTAGGTAGAAATAATAGATGGATTGGTTACCATCTCTTGAATCACTTCTTGATCCGTCTCACTATACCTAAGGAAGGTAAGATTTTTCGTGAGTGCGGCTTCCTCTGTTTGTGTTAAGTCGACGGTCACGGTCATCTGAGGGAAATAATATAGTGATCCGCTTTTTGGAATATATTGTACAGGATAGAGATACACGGTTAAAATAGCAAAACCCCGACAATATCCAATTCCTCCGTTTTCATAGATGTACTCAAACACCGGGGTTGGTGATGCGTAGGTGGTGTTATTCATCACGAACGGAGGGTTTTCGTCCATACCTATGCGGACGAACTCTTGTTCAGGGAGAATAGGTTTGTTCAAGACGTCGTAGGGGATCTCCTGTAGCTCCTGGTAGGAGACATGAAGGTCTGCTACCAATGCTCCTTGAGGGAGTAAGAGTTGAGCGGGATACACCGGGAGCGCGGGGAATCCTGACTGAGCGTATGAAAAACAATCATTCAGATTGATTTTCGTGAATGTTCGATTGTTCATCTGAACATCCGTAAGCAGTGGAGGATCAAACGAGAAGGAATAGGTGATTGATGAATTAGAAATTTCGATTATTGGAGAAAAACGAAGTGCAGATATCGTACTGAAATTCGTAAGGATTATCAGGGTCGCTATGACGATAATGATTGGAAGAGATTTTTCTTTCCTTATTTTTTGGTTTGAATCCCATCTCTGCATGTATGTTCCTTCTACCTCACCTTATGTGTTTTTGTTATGTTGTTAGTATCTTTGAGACATATCATATAAATTTTAGTACGTAAAATGCCAGAGTGGGATTATGTCACGAGAAAGATATACTGGAAATGATTTTATTAAAAAATTGGTGAGAGATGAACTGGGTTTTTTAGTTTTTCCAATTCAGCTCACGTGTTTAAGTTTTACCTGACTTAATGTATGCTCACTAAGGTGTCGCTTGTGTCGCCGACAATTGGAAAGAGAATGATATTCCAGAATTTTCATAATCAGTTATGGCTGAATCAAGTCCGAACCAAAGGTGCGCATCGTCAACAAGATAAATGTTGCACATTATCAAACAGGGGAGAAACCACGCGGCACAAGAGAACAATCTCATCCACTTTTTGAGTATTTTCCTTTCATAAAAGGAGATCTCACGAAAAACCGATCACGAGAACATGGCAACATACTTTTTTTCCACTTTATTTTAAAACACGGGTAATGCTTGCCTTGCTTTCTTATAATGAACTTCTTTTAAGCTGAACAAAACGCTCTTCCCCGTAACCTTTTAATACAAAACGCTATTCTCATTCGCTACCAAAATGAATTATTGCCGTCCTAGCTCAGTTGGTAGAGCACTCGGCTGTTAACCGAACGGTCGCCGG
>CAYGVY010000073.1:0-6038 GCA_964353435.1 uncultured Thermoplasmatales archaeon
GACGCTGCTCATATGAAAAAGGTAAAATACCTCGTAATGTTTTAATGTTTGGGATTGGAGCGATCAATCAGACAGTGATTTGGTGAACAGGCTATGAGCAAAGATGTTCTGGTTAAAGAAGTTATGAAGACGAAGCCGGTGATTGTACAACCGTTCACAACCGTTTTAGAAGCAGCTCGGATTATGAAAGCGAATAAAATCGGAAACGTGATTATCTCAGAAATAAATCACCCAATCGGAATTCTCACAGAAAGCGATATCATCAAAAAAGTGGTCTGTGAAGGGAAGAACGCGCAGGATGTGCTTGTAGAAGAAGTCATGAGCAGCCCAATTGTAGTAGCCGAGCCGTACATTTCCCTACAAGAGGCGTTGAAGATTATGGGGAAGTGTAATATCAGGCGACTTCCAGTGATCGAAAACAATGAGCTTGTTGGCATCATCACCCAGCGTGATATTTCTCGTTTGTCACCAGCACTTACGGAGATCGCGCATGAATGGTCCAACATCGGCATAAAAGATGAGGAATATCTTCAGAGCCAGACGTTTTCTGGAAAATGTGAGGATTGCAACACGTTATCAACAAGTCTGAAAAGCGTTGATGGCCGACTGCTCTGTGATGATTGTATTGATGGATTAAAGTATGAGTAATATTTTTTAAACAAAGAGAAAAAGGAGGAAAACGAACTATGAAAGTTAAAGAGATGATGACAACAGAAATAATTTCGGTGGATAAGGATGATAGTCTAAAATACGTTCTTGATTTGATGAAGAAGTATGGCATTACAAAGATACCGGTGCTTGAGGAAAAAAAATTTTTTGGTCTTGTGACTGATAATGTGATTGCGTATAAGCTTGGGTCGATACGGAAGCGGAGTGTGACTGCTTCTCGGTTGCATGCATCATCTGTGACGGAGAAAGAGGTGAAAACTATTTCTACGGAGGACGATGTGAGAAACATTTTGAAATCTGTTGGTGAGCCTGGTCCGACGATGCTTCCTGTTGTGGAGAAAGGAAAGCTTGTTGGGGTGGTGACGAAGGCAGATCTGCTTCCGATGGTGAAGAGTAAAGATTCGATTTATTCTATCATGCAACGAAAGGTACATACTGTCAGTCCTGATGACCGGGTGATTCATGCACGGCGGATCATGATCACTGAGAATATCGCTCGTCTCCCAGTTCTTGAAGAAAAAAAACTGGTGGGGATTATCTCTGATATTGAGATTGCGTTTGCGTTCGCATCTTTGAAGAAATCGTTTTCCCTGGGAAAGCAGAAGCATCATCTTGATGAGCTTCTCGTAGAGGATGCGATGCGGACTCCGGTGGTTTGGACAACACCATCTACAAGTATTTTTGATGCGGCACAACTGATGCTAAACCATAATATCGGGGCGCTGCCTTTACTGGAGAATGAGATGCTTGTTGGGATGGTTACAAGGACGGATTTATTAAAGACGATTGTGGTGTAAAAGGTTTAAAGCAACAAAGACCATTCAGTATTGTATGGTGTACCATATTCCTTCCGATGAGGAAATCCTTGGTGCGGTGAAAAAGGTTTTTCAGAAATATCATACGGTTTCTTCTCAGCATAATCTGAAAAAACTTGTGGAAAAAGAGTTACAGACGAAGAAACAGCAGTTCCATGTGAGTGGACCCCGGTTACGGACTCTGGTACTCAACAGTGGTTTTGTTCAGGCAGAGATTCATACAAGAGATGGTGATCCTGATAAGATTCTGCATAGGTGCCCAGTGTGCGGGGGTTCGTTACAGCGGGTGAAGAATCAGACGATTTATGGTGGTGAGGTTACCTTGGAGTTTCGATGTGCTTTGTGTGGGTATTGGACGGGTAAGAAGAAGAAGATCCCGACGTTATACGTCTTTCACCTGAAGGTACAGTAATTTTCTAAAAAGGTATAGCAACGAAAGCAAGGATTCCTTTTTTCTGTTTTTTTATCATTTGATTCACACACAAAACATGAAGGTCTAAGGTTATGTTTTTAAAGAAATTAAACCAATGAGCATATTGAGATTAAATCCTTTTTATAACTCTGTGTTAGAGTTGAAAAATTATCAAGGCTTTGCACCCATAGTAGGTAAAAACAATTAATTTGGGTGCAGAATATGGAATTTAGGTGCAGAGAAGATAGATTTAAGTAATATCAAAGGCCAGTCTGCCCCTATAATAAAACAAGAACCCTTGAATATTGTCTTTGTCAGAATAAAAAATGCAGGGGAAGAGATACCAACGTTAAGGTTACAAGCAATCATTATACTATAACAAAATATATTTATGCAAGGAAATATATAATGAATAGATAAGACATGAGCTCCACATATAAAAAAATACAAATGGGTTACCTTCTAATCCTTATTCTTATTATCCCCATATTTTATACAAATCATCTCCAAGCCATACCAAACGACACAATAAAACCAGAACAAACATCCTTCTTCTCCAATGCATCATATAACCTGTTAATAGTCGCCCCAAAACGCTTCATCAGATATCTCGATCCCCTCGTGCGCCATAAAGACAAAATCGGTATCAAAACCATCCTTGTCGACATCGAAGAAGTCTACCACCAAATGTATTGGGAAGGACGTGACCAAGCAGAAAAACTCAAATACTTCATAAAAAACGCTAAAGAATATTGGGACATTTCCTACGTACTCCTCATCGGAGGCCGCAAGGACCAATCACCCAGAGATAACTGGTGGATACCTGTCCGATACACTTACCTTGATCGACCCTACGAAAACTACCCAGAAAAAAAATTCCTCACCGACCTCTACTTTGCTGATCTCTACACTGAAAACGGATCATTTTCCAGCTGGGACACCAACCAAAACGGCATCTTCGGTGAATGGCCCGAAGGACAAAAAGCCATAGATATTCCAGATTTATACCCTGATGTCTACGTCGGTAGACTCCCTTGCCTGAACACAGGGGACGTCAAAGACGTCGTCCGAAAAATTATCACCTACGAAACTAAAACAAAAATGGATCCCTGGTTCAACACTATGGTCGTCGTCGCAGGAGACACCTACCCTGAAAGCACTCCCTACTACGACGGTGAAGTCTACACTCAAATGGCACTCAACTATATGCCCAATTTCATTCCAAAAAAACTCTGGACATCCGACGGCAACCTCTCAGGACCACGCAACGTCATGAAAGCCATCAACAACGGTTGTGGATTCATCTTCTTCAGCGGGCATGGCAACCCAAAAAGCTGGGCTACACACCCACCAGACGATGCGACTATATGGATTTCAGGACTAAAACTCCGTAACATACCCTTCCTCGTTAACGGAAAAAAACAACCCATTTGCATCGACGGTAGCGGCTGCTTCAACAGTATGTTTAATGTCAGCCTCCGGAGTAAATTTCCCTTCGTCTTTGGCATCCCCACACCTATCTGTTGGAGCTGGGCACTCACCAGAAAACCCAACGGCGGTAGCATCGCCACCATTGGAGCCACCGCCTTTAGCTATGAATCCCCAGACATCAACACGGGCTACGGAGGTATCGAATGGCTCGACATCCACTTCTTCGAACAATACGGACAAAAAAACATCAGCATCCTTGGAGAAGCATGGGGAAAAACCATAGCTTCCTTTTTAGATAACAATCCAATAGATTGGAATGATATCAGCCGCAATGGAACTGCACTTGTAGCAAAAAACGCAGAACAATGGCTCCTCATGGGGGATCCAAGTCTACGGATTGGCGGTTATCCTGCTCCTTGAGACATTTCTACGACAATCGCCAGCTCATCACTGTACCGGTTTTATAGCAACCGGGAATGCCAGCCAACATGGTCAACTGGTGTTTTCTCATACAACAATTTGTGGGGGTAATATGTGCTAATAATCATTCTTTATGCAGTGCTTAGAAAAAAAGAATACGTGTTATTTTTTCCGTTCCCGTTCCGCCATATCTCGTTCTAACCTGGTTATTTCGCTTTCCAACTGCATTATGCCCAGGTCAATGCCCATGTTTTTTATGACGGTAAGGTCCTCATCACTGAGCGTATTGCGTATCTCTTTGATGAAAAAATGACCTGCGTTTTCCCCAAGTGAGCGATTCACCGAGTCGATGATCGCATGAAGTGCTTTTCCCAATTCAGTGGGTGGAACAGCGTTAATATCAGACATCACGCTGATAACGTCAGCTCTCTCTTCTTTATAGACGTCATCGTTGATTTGAACGTGTTTCAGGAAATTATATTTTGTCTCTAACCGTTTGATAAGATCATCCATCGTCATGACTGCATAGGGAAGATCAATTTTTCTACTGGAAATCGAAATCAGTATTTTTAACACACTTTTCATGACATCTGATTTTTCTGGTGATGGCATACCTCTTTTCACTTCTTTGGATTATGTATTATTTCTCAACTGGATGACATCAATGATACTACGTATCTATTAAAACCTTTTGCGGGAGTAAAAACATTGACAAGAAAAAATTTCGTTCTCCTGTATAGAAACATATATATGATGATTATCCATATCTTTTTATCAGCAACTCAGGAGGGATGAGTGAATATGAAGAAAGGTTTATTGGCTGTGTTAGTGGTTGTTATATGTGCAAGTGCGACGCTGAGTGGATGTCAAGACACAAGTAGTATAAAGACACAACAAAGACCTCAAAATGTTTTTCTTGATTCAACGATCGTTGAGTTTGTCAATGTGACTTTTGAAAAAAATATCAACAAATCAGGGGGCATTGAATCAGTAACGGTTGGATGGCTGTTCCATAATATCGCAGGTAAACTGATTAGTGCAAAGATAGACGTGAAATTCTTCGACAAAAATAATATATTCTTGTATAACGACAGCAGAACGATCTACTACATGCCAGCAGGGTACACAGAAAAATCTTACTCACCTGGTGCCAACAGAGTAACCTATGAGGGAGCAGGTGTAGCGTTCGTTGATCACGTGGTCATTTCTGCCACAGAAATATAACCGAAATCAAGACTTTTCTACGACTGACTTAGAGTGAGAATATTTAGTTATTTTTTATTCTTCTACCTATAACAAGAACTAGGATTGCAACGAGGACACATGCGATTTCAAAACCGGGTGTTGAGGTTGTTTTCTTATCACCGTTTATGGACAGGGTATATATATAGGAGCCAGAGTTTTCCTCTGTTTTTATAATGTTTGGAGATGAGGGACCAAAACTGATATTGATAGGGATATCTCCAGAGAGCGGTGTCGGCCAGTTCTCAAACACAAAGGTTTTTGTTTCATTTGGCATTAAAGAATAACTCTCAGGTTGCATTGTGAAGTTAGCACCTATTCCAGGTTGAGGCTCTTTGAATTTTACGGTAATGTTCACTGATTGAGTATCACCAGTGTTATGTAACATAACAATAATTTTATATTCACGTATTGTCGTTTCCCCCACAGGAGGACGTGTTTCTATTAATTGGACATTGACATTCTTGATAGAAATAGTTGCATGTTGAGCGGTACATACTGGACCTAGAAGCATTATAAAACTAAGGCTGACAAAAAGCATTATCAGAAACAACGTTCTTTTTGACTTCATATTTCCCTCACCGTATCCTGCCATCGAATGTACTATATTTAAACTTCATGCTAGTAAATTAATAATTGATGCTAGCTGATTACACGGATTTGAAATAACTCTTTATATCGCCCATTATATTCTCTTTTATTGCTGGGTAAGAGCTGAAGATGGGAGTAATCATGTTAGAAGAAAGAGGGATACGAATAGGTATTGAGGTTTTAGTGAGAGATCCAGATGCTCCGAATCGTCCTGCAAGAAAAGCAGTCGTCATCAGAACATATCCGCGTCCGAGCAGATGGTTCGTGGTAAAATTTGAAAGTGGTGATATGGAGCAAGTAGAAGAAACTCAGGTCACTACAATGCATGAAGAATACAAGAAAGGAATGTATTAAATTTCTTAGAATCGCTTCTTGTTTTCACGCAGGCCTTCAACAATTTCTTTGCCAAAATCAGTGAGCCGGTATAACTTTATATCCCGATGTTTTCCCCCTTCAAT
>CAYGVY010000074.1:0-5966 GCA_964353435.1 uncultured Thermoplasmatales archaeon
TGCATCGTTATCAGGATGTATGCGCTAATCATGGTTCTTCACCCATCTTTCACGCGGAATATTAATTCTTGGTATAAAGTTATCTGTTTTAATACCGTGGTTCGTATAAATGAATCGATTATCAAAATTTCACAGAAATTGTTTCAATTTCTTTTAGAACGAGGTTTTTTGAACATATTAAGTTGGTTTATGATACTATGGAATTTACAGTCGTCTAAAGCGAAATTATGGTGGTTAAATGGAATGTATAAAATTAATTTTTTATGATAGAGAGGTTCCTTTTACAAATTTAAAAAACTAAAATATGTGACATTTACTACATATAAATTTAAAATTTATGTTTTTTTTTTCATATATTTTATATTCATATTGTGCAGAAAAATTTTAAAATGAGAAAAATCATTAGGTATTTATGAAAACGAGATTGAATTTATCATTTGCTGATTCAAAAAAGAGAGAATGTATAGAGTGTGGTAAGCATCTCAGTATCATCGAAGGATACCGGCATCCAACATTGGGAAATGATTACTTATTGTGTTATGAATGTTTTGTTAAAGTAATGGCAAGTGTTGAACGTTGGGGAAGATTTGTTCTATGGAATTCGTTCAATCCTGAAGGACCAGACCCTACTTTTATCGATAATTTTCCATTTCCAGAAGAAGATATAACAATGAGGCACAAAAAAATAGAACGAAGGTAAATCTTAACTGCTTTTGATATCGTAATACTACGAGGCCCATATGGGGTTTTTCAGCGAGTTGGTTGAATTTATTGATTATTTGAAATCATTCAATGGAATAAAAATTATTTTAAATAAGAGGGAAAAAGAATGAGAGGGATTACCAATTTTTTCAGAAAGGTATTATCCTGACAGTTACAGTTCAGTAAGAAGGAAGTTTATTAAACAGATACAGGGTTCAAAAAAATATGGTCCGTGTCTCGATACTTGACGGGTACGTCGATGAACCAACCTGCCTTGGTGTTCCACCGTATATCAGTCCGTACCCTCGATATATCGCTGGTGCAGTCTGGGATTTCGATGCACACGCCACTGTTTCGTATGTCACGATCGACCAGATTAGAAACGACAGATCATGGGTTGATGCTCTTTCAAAATCTGATATCCTCGTTGTTATCGCGGGGATGTCTGTTCCCGGACGGTACCTCTCTGGTTTCCCAGTCAGTCCATACGAACTCGTCTCTTTGCTTAGTAATCTTTCACAACCTGTGAAACTTCTCTGTGGTCCTGCGGCACGATATGGGTTTGGGATGTCTGGTGGTAAAAGCGTAAAAGAAACCGGTGTCGTAGAAGATGTTTTTGATCTCATCGTTAATGGTGATGGTGAAATTGTTGTCACGGAGTTATTAAAAAACAATCTGAAAAAAGAAACAGCAGATCCTTCTCTCCGAAGATCCAATCCGCACGCGATAAAGGATTTTGCCGTGAAAGGTGCAGCGGTTGTGGAGCAACACCCATTTTTTCCGGATTATCTTATCACGGAAATTGAGACGTACCGCGGGTGTCCGCGCAGTATCGTTGGTGGGTGTTCTTTTTGTAGCGAGCCAAGTAAAGGCCTTCCGAGTTTTCGAACCATTGATGATATTTGTGCAGAGGTTGCTGCGTTATACAAGACTGGTGTTCGCCATGTTCGAATCGGGAATCAACCATGCATTTTTTCTTATATGGCAAAAGGAGCAGGAGAACTTGAGTTTCCCCAGCCGAATCCTAAGGCACTGGAACAGTTGTTTCAAGGAATTCGCTTCGCAGCGCCCGAACTCAAAACTCTTCATATTGATAATGCAAACCCTGGTGTGATTGCACGGTTTCCAGATGAATGCCGACGGATCGCAAAAAGCATCGTAAAATATCATACTGCTGGTGATGTCGCGGCACTTGGAGTGGAAAGCGTTGATCCTGTGGTCATTAATAAAAATAATCTGAAGGCTTCAGCCGAAGAGGTACTTGACGCAGTGAAACTGCTAAACGAGGTTGGGTCAACGAGAGGAACAAATGGTCTCCCGGAGTTACTACCTGGTTTGAATTTTGTCTTTGGGCTTGACGGCGAAACAAAAAATACGTTTGCCCTTGATTATGAATTTCTGAAAAAAATCTATGACGATGGTCTTCTGTTAAGACGCATCAATCTACGTCAAGTTATTCCAATCCCTGGGACAAAAATGTTTGAGGTCGGAGAGAAAAACGTAAGGAAACATAAATCAGAATTTCAACACTTCAAACGAAAGGTTCGTGAAACCATTGAACGACCGATGCTGCAGCGAGTTGTTCCCCAAGGAACACTGCTTACCAAGGTTTGTACTGAAATGTATGAAGGGAAGTTGACATTCGCTCGACAACTGGGAAGCTATCCTTTGCTTATCGGCATCCCTGGTGTGTTCCCGCTTCACATCTTTTATGACGTGAAAGTCGTGGAGTATGGGTATCGGTCTGTTACCGCGGTACCATTTCCTTTGAATCTGAATACCGCCTCTCGGGAGACGCTAGAAGCAATTCCTGGTGTTGGAAAGAAAAGAGCAGTGAGGATTTTAGCGAAACGACCGTTCCATACCAAAGAAGAATTAACAAGAGCACTTGATGATCCGAAGATTGCTCAAAACATTGGAGAGTATGTTGAGTTGGAATGATATATTAATGGAGAGTTATGATATTCGAAGAGGATGACCATGAAAAAAAGTAACCTTGAATCGTTAGAAGAACAACTCGGGTATACGTTTACAAACAAGCAGCTATTAACAACAGCGCTTACGCATAAGACATACGCGTTTGAGGCACAGACGCCCCTGGAATATAATGAACGATTAGAATTCCTTGGAGATAGTATTCTGAATTTTATAATCGCTAAACAACTCTATCAAAGCAATGAATATTTTTCTGAAGGAGAGTTGACACGCAGACGTGCTATTGGTGTCAACAACAACCTACTTGCTGATGTTGCGTTACGGCTAAATATCGGTTTGTTTTTGCTGTTAGGGAAAGGAGAACTCAAACAAGAAGGGGTAAAGAACCGTACGAACCTTGCGAATGCCTTGGAAGCATTGATTGGTGCGATATACCTGGATTCGGATTTAGATACGGTGCAGAGCTTTATTTTTAAAAAAATATACACGAAATAGTTCCAGTTTTGAGTATATTTTCTTCTGTTATTATTAATGAATTTTATTCTATAAAAAGATTTATATAATAGATTTTATTCCCTGCTTGAACTTATAGTAGTTACATGGGGAAGAACAAACTTTTTTCCCGAATACAAATTCTTATCACCTCCCCCTCCCTCTTCCCCATTTTAACTACACTACTTGTTATCACGATTATGATAAATAAAAAAAATTGGGAAAAAACGTTTGTTTATCCAGCGATGATCCGAACGACACAACCAACAATAAACACAAGTGATAGCGTCGTCAAATAAAACAATGTCTGATCCCAGTTCTCGGTTATCACGAGTTTCATCTTCCCCTTTCTCCTACGTCACCTTGCGAAAGAACATTTTTTAGAAGCATATATAGTTTTCTATCAAATCTTCAGCAATTGTCGAACATCGGCGAAATAGAAACTCAGAATCTTTTTGTTTCATATTGCATTTGGATGAGTGGATGCGTTTTAGTGAAATTTTACAGAAAAAGTCCCAAACAAAAAATATTCAGTTCATAAAAAAAATTCTAAAAACTTATCCTCGTTATATTATATGTTGGCGAATGGACTGAGGAATATACTTTGAACAGGGGAAGAAACGATTTTTTATACACAAGAATTTAAGAAACCGAGTGAACAGCTAATCGACCAAATAGGTTCAAGTAGCATCATCTTGAAATGAAGCTTAAAAGAAAATATATATAATAGAAGTAGGGTTTTCTGCTGCTCTCATGAATGATATCCTCCAAACAATCATACTTATTATTTCCGGCTTCTTCAGCGGATTGTTCCTTGGCATGGGATCGGGGACGACCGGAACAATCCTGATCACATCGCTTACTGTTTTCTTAGGGTACTCGATTCATCAAGCGATTGGGACGAGCCTTCTCATCGACTGCATCATTGGACTCATCGCAGGAATCCTGTATTTCCGCAAGAATAATGCAAACCTACGTCCAGCGTTAATCATTGGCATCTGCGGTGCTCTTGGGTCTTTTCTCGGAAGTCAATTCACCTCCCGCACACCAGAGCTAGCACTCATCCTGCTACTGAGTGCCCTACTCATCATCATGGGAATCAGCTTTCTTACGAAAGGGCTGCATACGAACATTGAATTTGTGCGAAAAAAAATGAAGGTCCATGTCCTTAAGAAACACACACTTGTCGTCTTTATCCTCTTTAGTATTATCGCAGGATTTGGCAGTGGGTTTACTGGTATGGGAATCGGTGGTATCCTTGCGTTAGCCCTACTGTTATTTTTAGAATATGATCTTGTCACCGCGATTGGGACCTCGCTTCTACTGCTTGTGTTTATCTCCGGAGCAGGAGCAGCTGGCCACATCCTCAAAAACGAAATCATCTACCCGGTCGTGCTTATGGTTGGAGCTTCAGCAGCTGTCGGTGCCGTAACCGGATCTATGTATGCACAAAAGATAAATGAAGAAAAACTCGGACGACTCATCGGTTGTATTATTCTTATCATGGGCCTCATGATGCTGGGGCGGGCGACATTGTAAAGAAAGACAGCACCCACAATAAATAATAAAAAATCCCTAAAAACTTATCCTCGTTATATTATATGTTGGCGGATTTAGCTTTTCTCCATATAATTCCAATCTTTGTATACATTGTTCCTTACCGTTTTTTGTAGGGGTTTTGCTGCCTTATCTTCAGATGAGAGAACATCAATAATAAGACCTTCGATATCTCGAAGGAGGATTTCACTTTCATCTTCGTTATAATCAGTGGTATAGAGGGTCCCATTCCGATAGATGACCCCGTCTTCTGAATTATAGACCGGTTTTTTTTCTAATTGCAGTTCAGTATCACAGTCCTTGATGTCCTCGAGTTGCTTGAATTGGTACGCATCCTCTGCCATCCCAATCATGGTTCGCAGCACTTGAATCTTTCTTGGTTCTTTCTCTGCTTTAATGGCATCTTGTAAGCCAGAAATAATGGCAGGGATCTCCTGCGGCTTGGTTTCACGGAGGATCTTTCCCCAGAACCAGTTATACACCTTGCTGCCTCTCGCATTAATATGTTCAGGTGGTTTATCTGGGTAAAGGATGATTCTGCCGTTGAGTGTCCGATGGGTTTTTCGCCATTCGGTTCTCTCAGAATCTAGTTCTTTTTTTCGGTTGTTCTGCTTTGTCATCTTCGTTATTATTATGCGTTTTAGGATATAAACATTATGGAACATCGTATTTACAACGAAGAAGAGAACGAAGGCATACCGGCAGCGCAATTAATTCTCCGATTGAATTCCTTTTTCATGCAATATAATCACTTTATATTCCCCCATCCGTTCTTTTTTCTCCTAGATCCTTTTATGAGATAGTTTTAAATAGAGATTTATATAATTAAGTTTATGCGGGGATACATATAAAAAGAATCATTGTTTGGATTAACCGTAAGTAACACAAAACGAAGGGGAAATAATATGAAGAGAATGGTACCAATATTAATAGTGGGAATAATGGTCCTCAGTGGACTTGGGGCTGCTGCTGTCTCAAACACCATACAAAAATCAATAGAAAAAACAGAAACGATTTCATTTTTATATCCAGAAATCCAAAACAAAGATGAATATGCGCTGGTTACGATAAATAATGCGAATGCATGGCTCTATAAGACCGACGCCCCAATGCTTCCTGCATCAGTCACTACATATATCTTTCCATTTGGAACGAAAATCAGAACCGTGGATGTGATGTTCTCAGAACCAGAAGAATACACCTTGGAAAAAAAGATAGTCTCAACACCAAAACCAGTTTCTTTCGTTACAGGGAAAAAAATAACCTTCAATCAAGAAGAA
>CAYGVY010000075.1:0-5960 GCA_964353435.1 uncultured Thermoplasmatales archaeon
AGGTACAAACCCTCTTCACTCATGACTGTTTTTCCTCTCAAATCACTCTCCAGTAATTTCATCATATCCCTCTTGTTTTTTATTATACACTTACATATATTGAATGTCTCGTTCTTTTTTATCCTTTTGGGCGATGCTACTACCCATACTATCCTTTACTTTCTTATAATATTTTATAACATCCTCCGTCAGGCTGCCACGGGCTTCAACCATCGCATGTTCAAAATGCATCTTCCGAACTTCTTTTACGTTGATATCACCACGAAGCGCGATCATCGCTGCCTCCCGGCAGAGTGCATCGATATCCGCACCAGAATATCCTATGGTTTTCTCTGCTAAATCATCGAGCGACACATCCTTTGCAAGCGGCATATCTTTCGTATGAATCTTAAAGATTTCATGTCGTGAGATACTATCTGGTGCTGGAATCAGAAGCAAGCGGTCAAATCGACCAGGGCGTAATAATCCAGGGTCGATAATATCTGGTCGGTTGGTCGCCCCAATCACTACAACGCCTTCCATGCTTTCTAATCCATCAATACTCGTAAGCAATTGATTGACAACGCTCTCGGTCACATGCGACCCTTCAAACGTTCCACGACGCGGAGCAATGGAATCAATTTCATCAAGGAACACAATGGTTGGTGCGACCTGGCGAGCTTTTTTGAACAACTCACGAACCGCTTTCTCACTCTCACCAACCCACTTACTCAACACCTCTGGTCCTTTAATGGAGATGAAATTCGCTTTGGACTCATGCGCAACAGCTTTTGCAAGCAACGTCTTCCCCGTCCCAGGAGGACCATACAGTAGAATTCCGCGAGGTGCGTGAATACCCATACGTTTGAACACCTCTGGTTGGGACAATGGCCATTCCACCGCTTCCTTTAAACTCTGTTTCACGTCTTCAAGGCCACCAACATCCCCCCAGGAGATTTTAGGAATCTCAACAAAGAACTCACGCAACGCTGAAGGTTCAATGCCACGGTGCGCATTCTTGAAATCATCCAATGTAACCTCCATTTTCTCCAGCAGCTCAATAGGAATCGGTTTTTCCAAATCAATATCTGGGAGATATCGTCGTAACGCGTTCATCGCGGCCTCCCTGGCTAATGCAGCAAGATCCGCTCCCACAAAACCGTACGTGATATCAGCAATGTCATCAAGCAGTGATTCTTTCGAGATCCTCTTAATGAACTCATCCGGACTTTCTCTAATGGTAGCAAGCCGTTCATTAATCTGCTGTTCTGCACTCACGTTTGACTCAGTGTCATCTAAATCATACGGCAATAAATTCGTAATTTCATCAGCCATCAAGCGGATCACTTTCTCATAGAAAAGAGGAGGCATCTCATCTTTAAATGAATCAAAAATTACTTTAAGATAATTACCGACAACCTCAGAACGTTTATTCCTATCTTTCGACCGTAACATGCTCCGCAGCAGATCGGAGATGTGGATTTTCTTAATCCCCTGTTTGATCGCACTCAGGATTTTTTCTTCATTGACTTTCTCCCCGGGGTACAACTCAGCAAGACCCGGGTTAATCGGCATGCCTCGCGTATGAATGAGCAGAATCTCTTTTCTTCCATTTCTATCAGGAACATCAATGCGGATTTCTCGATCGAACCGGCCGGGTCTTCGTAACGCAGGATCGATTACATCAGGAATATTGGTTGCACCAATAACGATGACTTTTCCTCGTCCTTTTAACCCATCCATCAAAGTGAGGAGCTGAGAGACAACACGACGTTCAACCTCACCATGCACTTCACTGCGCTTTGGTGCAATCGCATCAATCTCGTCAAGGAAGACAATAGACGGGGCATTCTTCTGTGCTTCTTCGAAGATTTTGCGGAGATTCTCTTCGCTTTGCCCATAGAACTTGCTCATAATTTCCGGGCCGTTAATAGTATAGAAGTTCGCACCGGACTCGTTTGCAACCGCTTTTGCGATCAAGGTTTTCCCGGTCCCTGGCGGACCGTGCAGGAGAACTCCTTTTGGTGGGTCTATCCCCAGCCGGTCAAATAACTCCGGGTGTTTCAACGGTAGCTCAATCATCTCTCGTACTTTTTGAATCTCAATATGAAGACCACCGATGTCTTCGTAGCTGATTCGAGTGCCTTCCTCCTCAGTGATTTTTGCCGCCTCTTCTTTCACATGCAAAACCGTACGTTCCGTGATCATCACAATACCATGAGGATTCGTATCAACAATGATAAACGGCAGAGCATTGCCAAAAAAAGCGATCCCAGGGATGATGATTTCATCACCTTTGGTAATTGGCCGGCGTAGCATATTTTTCCGGATGATAACATCAATCCCCATACCAAACTCAATACGTTGACCTTCAGGCATCAACGGAGCAAGAGCGACATCGCGGGCTTCTTTTACCTCGGCACGCCTGATTTTCACCCGATCTCCTAACCCCGTGCCAGCGTTTTTCCTGGTAAGGTTGTCTATGCGTACAAGTCGTTTCCCTTCATCAGAAGGATGCGCCCGCCAGACCGACGTAGCAGTCACCTTAGCCCCCTCAAGTTCAATGACATCACCAATAGAGAGATCAAGATCCATACGGGTTTGATGATCAATACGCGCTCGGCCATAGCCAACATCTTGTTGGAATGCCTCTGAAACTTTCAGAACAACTTCACGTACCATAACTCCCACCAGTCGTAGTTACCGTGGCCAGAAGAATAACCCGCGTTATAAAGCTTTCTCCCCTAATCTATTAAAATACAGGGAACCAGAAGGAAAATTAAATAAAGAGTATCTATATTTTCAATCCTATAATTTAAGTCTGGGGGAAAAAAATGAAATTCAAATATCTTATTATTCTCATCGCGATCGCGTCGCTTGTAGCTCTCTATTTTTTATCGCTGGTATCACAACCAGTTCTTATTTCACTTTCAGCGCTCCCTACCTATAACGGACAACAAGTGATTGTTCAAGGCGTTGTCACCGAATACCGAACAACTACCTACGGCAGCCAAATCATAATCATTAGAGACAAGGAGAACAGCACGAATTCGGCGACGCTCTATATCGAAGGTGAAGTTTCGATCGAATGTGGAGATACGGTACAAGCGATAGGAGAAGTACAACAATACAAAGAACAATGGGAAATCTCCGTGAACAACCCGCAGTTCGTCACCATCCTTCAAAAATGGAACAATCAATCATTTCCCCTCTGGCATCTCGCAGAAAACCCTGGTAAATACCTTGGGACAAACGTAAACGTCACCGGAATCGTAACTCAAAAGCACGAGGCTTCCTTTTCCCTTACTGACCCTGAGGGAAAATATTCCATCGATGTTTCTTATAATCCCTACTGCCCTCATCGATTCTCACAAGAGGATTCCGTTGCGGTAGCAGGGCGATTTCTCTACGAAACAAAAACATTCCAGTATGTCCTGAAAGCAACAGAAAGTACCCATGGCATCTGGAAACTAGAGGGATAGCAGCATGCTGGACTTTCTCCTTATCATTGTTTTTTGTGTCCTTGGCGTACTCGTTGGGATTGTCACCGGTCTGTTACCTGGTTTGCATGTCAACAATGTTGCGCTGATTATGCTTTCTGCTTCCAGTACTATCGTTGCTGTTTGCAGTCCGTTGTTTGCCTATGGCATTTCTGAGCAGTTTATCCTGATTTTAATAGCAGGATTTATGATTTCCGTATCAATTTCGCATTCATTCCACGACACCATCCCCACCACTTTTATCGGAGCACCAGAAGAAGACACCGCCCTCTCTGTTCTTCCTGCCCACAGCCTACTACTAAAGGGAGAAGGATACAAAGCAGTTGCCCTTGCTGCCAGGGGGAGCTATGGCGCTATTCTTGTTTGCATTGCACTTCTCTATCCTCTTCGATTCATCATTGGTCCCCCGCTCTCTTTGTATACCGCGGTGCGGGAGATTATGGTCTGGGTGCTTATCGCAATCGCTATCCTGATGATCGCAACGGAAAAAACACGAATCACTGAACTCGGCGATTCGGGGAGGCTCCCTTCGATTATTGGAATATTGTTTGCTGCATTTGTCTTTGTTCTCTCTGGTGTCTTTGGTCTCCTTGTGCTTGATTTTCATCTTGTCTCACCTATTGGGTTACCTGCCCCCGTCTTGTTTCCAGCACTAGCAGGGTTGTTTGGAGCACCTACGCTTCTCAACTCTCTGTTATCCAAACCTACAATACCGGAGCAGAAGGTAGAGCCTCTTGTTCAGAATCGGATTGAAAAAAAATCGTCTGTTGTTTCGATACTCACCGGAAGTCTTGCCGGAATCTTCGTCTCTATCGTTCCTGGTCTTACCACGGCAACCGGGACAGTCCTTGCGATGAACATTCGTCAGAAATCAAGCCAAGAGCAAACCATTGTGACTTTGTCTTCTGTCAACACCGCAGCGACGTTCTCAGTAACGGTCATGTTATTCATCATTCTTCGGGCACGGAGCGGGGTGACTATCGCAGTCAGCCAACTTATCGCTATTGAACCGTGGCAATCTCTTCTGATGCCTACAGGGCTGATCTATCTATTGATGTTCTTGGTTTTAAGCGGGATACTCTCGTACTTTCTCACGCTCTACATTGGACGGTTATTTGCGAAAAAATTCCATAGCATTCCGTATCAATCTTTGGTGGTGTTTACCCTGGTCTTTGTTTTTGCTCTGGTTGTTCTGTTCACCGGGGTTCTTGGGTTAATCGTACTCTTAGTGGCAACCTGTATCGGTTTCTTACCGATCTGCTGGGGTGTGCGTCGAAGTCATTGCATGGGGGTGTTATTGGTCCCGATTATCCTGTATTTCCTTTGAAGAGTTTCTGTTCAACTGCATCGTACCAATCAGTCATATCAACGTTGTATTTCCGTGCTAGGTACAGCACGGCTACCTCAGGTAGAATATTTTTTTCTTTTTCTTCGCTAGTTATTTCCTTACGGATCTCTTGGTGGTTGCGGTTGGTTTGAGTGGATATCTGAGCAACAATGTCCTCGAGTATGTTTTCTTTTTTCTCCTCGTGTGTTTTTTCACTAAAAAGTTTTTTCGTCGGGGTAAACCCAACAGGGATGCTGGTTTTTTCAACCGGGAAATTCGGATGAAGTATTTCATCTTTTTTTATAAGCAGCTCTTTTTTGAGTGAGTATTTGACGAACTCTTGTGCTTCTTTTGTGCTGAACCACCCAAGCTCCATGGAGAGCGGTAGGTACAGCTCGGTGTCTTTTAACGCGGTTTTTCCACTGCGGTTGAAGAGGAACGCGATGATGATTTTTGCCTCAGACTCCATATTAACCCCTCCCTTCTTTTTTATTCAAATCAATGAGGACGCCAGTGATGCCTTGTTCATTCCAGAACGAGACCTTGTCCGTACTCTGTGTATAGAGATAGAGTTTATGTTTAGTGAGAACGTCTTTTGAAAACGTAGTGTATTCAGATGCATCATTGAAGAGAACGAAGCCGACATCCTCTGAAAAGAACGACAAAGGCTGGCGTTGTTCTTTTTGTTGTTCACTCATAGCAATGTATATCTCATCATCGGTTAGCTCTTGCACACCATGAAAGTCAATCTCGGGCCAGAGGTCATTTCGTAAGGTGATGTTGGTTGCCCCAGCCATGATCGTATCCATGACATCATCAAGTCGTCTTGGTCCATCATCGATCCAAAGAACGCAATGCTCGGTGAGTCGTTGGTACAGCGCAAAATTAGGGTTATTATGCTCTATGCCGTCGCAATCTAGCACGTACAGCATCGAGTCTTTTTCCACTCGTAAGAAGAGGGTATCAAGGTTGAGTGGTTCTCCGTCTTTTCCATCAAGGAGTTTTCCTTTTTTCGCACTGATAAGTGGGATGATGTTCATACACCTGGCAATCAATCAGGCTGCTAAATACTTTTCAGATGCGATGATTTAAATATATAAAAAAAAAGAAGGAAGACGGTTATCTTCCTAGTCGTTTCTCTGTCTCAGCAATCT